>CAYPVA010000181.1:0-3776 GCA_964414045.1 uncultured Lishizhenia sp.
AGGATGTTACCAGTAACAATTTGTTTTTAAATGACACCAGTTCTTATTGTAATGGTGGAAATGTAGTAGGAGCTGAATTAGGAGCGTCAGTTGCCAACAAAGCGCATGCGGGTTCAACCGTATTGGCGCTCGACCTCGACAACTCTGGTGTTTTAGATTTAGTGCTGGGTGACGTCGCTTATGGCAATTTGATCAAGCTAACCAATGGAGGCGCCGCACCAAACCAAAATTCGGATATGATTGCCGCTGATTACAATTTTCCGAGCAATACCACTCCTGCAAATGTGCAATTATTTCCTGCTGCATATCACCTTGATGTGGATGGCGACCAAAAGAAGGATTTATTGGTTGCTCCCAATGCCAATAATGTTTCCGAAAATGAAAATAGCGTCTGGTTTTACAAAAACTTAAATACTAACCAAGCGCCGGTTTTTGCATTCCAAGACAACGACTGGTTGCAAGGCGAAATGATAGACCATGGCTCGGGTTCAAGGCCTGTTTTACACGACCTCAATCAAGATGGTTTACTGGATCTACTCGTAGCAAATTTCCATGCCTACAAACCCGTCCTTCAGAAAGAATCAAGAATTGCTTTCTATCAAAATATAGGGTCCTCAACGGCTCCGTCTTTTGTGTTGGTTGATCAAAATTTTTTAGACCTGACTAACAGTAATTTAGGACTCAATCTCATGCCGAGTTTAGGAGACCTCAACAATGATGGCAAGCCTGAGCTCATGTTGGGTCGAGACAACGGACAGTTAGCCTATTTCCTGAATACAAGTGTTGGCGCCACACCAAGTTTTAGCCTTCAATCAACAGCTCTGACCGATGCGAGTGGAGCAGAGATTCAAGTGCCCTTATTTGCTAGTCCACAATTATTTGACCTCAATGAAGATGGTAAACTAGACCTCATTATTGGGCATAAGGGCGGTGGTTTGGTTTACTATGAGAATACAGGTTCGCAATTTGTTGCTGAATTCACGCTGCAAACTACGACACTTGGGGGTGTAAATGTAGCGGTCAATGGTCCTGATGGTTTTTCCAACTGTTGGTTCTTTAAACACCAAGACACCATTTTACTGTTGGTCGGTGCGCAAGATGGTCGGGTTCATTTTTTTGACAGCATCAGTAACAATTTACTCGGAACTTATCATGAGCGCACCGCTGATCTGGTGGGCTTATCCGCTCAAATCGGATCTTTTGCTGCGGTGAGTGTTGGAAATTTGGATAACGACATACACTTAGATTTAATTGTTGGCCAAGACCTAGGTGGCTTATTTCTATTGGAAGATGAACCAGGCTCTGATTTATCGATTCAAACCAATGATATCCAATCAATTGAAATCTATCCAAATCCTTTTGACCAAACGCTAACGCTTAGGTGTGAGACCGTCATGCCGCTTAGCTTTCAGCTTTTTAATTTGGAAGGAAGTTGTTTGTATCAACAAGAAATAACAGATGCCAAGCAACAAATTCAATTGGAATTTTTAGATGCAGGAGTCTACCTGCTCAAATTTTCAAACGGACTAGTCAAAAAAGTTGTCAAGAAAAATTAAAAGAAAATCTGGCTTATTTTACGGCGAGTTTCAACAGCGTCTGACCATTAATTTCTGCCCTGAGTTCATCCCCTATTTGAACGGGTCCCACACCTGCAGGTGTACCAGTAAAGAGGAGGTCACCAGTTTTTAAGGTAATGAACCTTGAGACATATGCGATGAGTTCATCTATTTGGAATATGAAATCTTTTGGGCGACCTATTTGCCTGAGTTCCTCGTTCTGATAGAATTTAAATTCAAGTTCTTGTAAATTGTAATCAGAGATAGCCAACCATTCTGCTGAAATAGGGGCGCTGTGGTCAAATCCTTTTGCCGGTTCCCAAGGTAAACCCTTTTCTTTGCATTTTTGTTGGAGATCACGTGCTGTAAAATCAATGCCTAACGTGAATTGGGAGTAGTATTTGTGAGCAAAACGAGGGTCTATGTGCTTGCCTACTTTATCGATTTTGACGACAAGTTCACATTCAAAATGAAGGTCCGTCGTAAAGTTGGGGTAATAAAAATCACCTTCTTTTAATAATGCAGTATCGGGCTTTAAAAAATAAATAGGCTCCGTCGGAAGCGCAGCGTTCATTTCTTTTGCGTGGTCCGCATAATTGCGACCGATGCAGATGATTTTCATGGTTTTTTGAATTTATTCTTCAATAATTCAAGTTTATCTTCCAAGTTTAGACCAGAATTGGCATTTTTGATCCTTTCCATTTCCTTTCTTAAAACCTGTTTGGTGTGTAAAGGAAAATCGGCCTCGAGCATCCAGCCGTAATAACCCGGTTCTTCTTTGAAAACACGTTCAATCGTTTTGCCTTTGTGCTTGCCAAAATTATAACATAATTCTTCTTTATCATTGAAGCAGAGCCGTCCGGCAAAGTCGGCAATTTTGTGATCTCCTACCGTCGAGAACTTTGCGAGCCCTGCAATATCTTGACTGAGGTCGTTGTAGCGCTCTGTTTGTGCTTGCAAGACTTCTAGCGTTGCCAATGTATCATAAAGTGCATTATGGGCATTTTCTATTTTTTTACCACAATAAAACTGATAAGCTGCAGCAAGCGTGCGCTGTTCCATTTTGTGAAAAATATTCTGAACATCGACAAAATGCCTTGCGCCGAGATCAAAATCGATGCCGCAACGCAATAACTCCTCAGAAAGTACTGGAATATCAAATTTATTGGAGTTGTAGCCCGCTAAGTCGGATTCTCCGATGAAATCTATTATGCTCGGTGCAAGCTCCTTGAAAGTAGGGGCGTTCACGACCATATCGTTGGTGATGCCATGAATAGCTGCGATTTCATCAGGGATGTTTTGCTCTGGATTTACAAGCTCGTTGAAAGTAACTTGTTGTCCGTCTGGCAGCAATTTGATGATGGCTATTTGAACAATTCGGTCTTTGGTAATTTGAAGCCCAGTGGTTTCTAGGTCAAAAACGCAAAGCGGACGAAGGAGTTGCAACGGCATCTTAAAGCGAAGTTTCTGGGTCGAAAGCTTCGAGGTAATCTGCTACGCGTCTGACAAACTGCCCACCTAATGCACCATCTACAACACGGTGGTCATAGGAGTGAGATAAAAACATTTTGTGACGGATACCAATGAAATCTCCGTCTGGTGTTTCAATCACAGCAGGCACTTTGCGAATGGCTCCGAGCGCAAGAATGGCAACTTGTGGTTGATTGATGATTGGTGTACCCATGACGTTACCGAAGGTACCTACGTTGGTTACGGTGTAGGTGCCACCTTGGATGTCTTCCGGCTTGAGTTTGTTATTGCGGGCGTTGTTGGCGAGTTCATTTACAGACTTTGCAAGGCCTACCAAATTCATGCGATCAGCATTTTTAATGACTGGCACGATCAGGTTTCCACTTGGTAAGGCAGCAGCCATTCCAATGTTGATGTCCTTGCGTTTGATGATATTAGTTCCGGAAACCGAAACATTGATCATAGGGAAGTCTTTGATCGCCTTTGCAACCGCTTCTATGAAAATAGGAGTGAAGGTAAAGTTTTCACCTTCGCGTTTTTTGAAATCATTTTTGATGCGATCTCGCCATTTAACGATGGTAGTTACGTCAGCTTCTACATAAGAAGTAACATGAGGAGCAACATGTACAGACATTACCATATGTTCGGCAATGAGTTTGCGCATGCGGTCCATTTCGATGATTTCGTCACCTGCATTTGGTACCACAACAGGTTCTTTGATCTGAATGCTAGAGGTGCCATTATTTGCTG
>CAYPVA010000182.1:0-3759 GCA_964414045.1 uncultured Lishizhenia sp.
CTTTTTGACCGCACCAATTCATGAATTCGAGGTCAATTTTTTGAGGTTCAAGCCTGGCATCGAGCAACACAAAAATATTCATGAGGGTTTCACGCTTGACGAGGTAATCAGAAATGAAGCGCTCAAAGGAATTGCGTTGACTCTTGCTTACTTTGGCATAACCATAGCCCGGCAAATCGACGATATACCAAGACTCATTGATGATGAAATGATTGATGAGTTGGGTTTTTCCTGGCGTACCAGAAGTTTTGGCCAAGCCTTTTTTTGAAGTCAGCATATTGATCAAGGAAGACTTCCCGACATTTGAACGCCCAATAAAGGCAAATTCGGGTTTGCCATCTGTGGGGCATTTAGAAACTTCGGTATTAGAGATGCTGAACTCTGCGTTTTTGATTTGCATGTTGCAAAGTTATCTGAAACTTTTATTTTTGCTCATTTTGAACAAACTTTAATATCTGTTGTTTTGCAGTAACTCAAAGAGCCATGGCAGAATATAAAATCAAAGATATAGAAATACTTACGGGCATCAAAGCTCACACGATTCGCATCTGGGAAAAGCGCTATGGCATGCTTATTCCGGAAAGAACAGATACCCAAATCAGAACCTACTCTGACGCCGACCTATCTTTTCTACTTAATGTAAGTTTGCTCAATAAAAATGGGGTAAAAATCTCAAAAATAGCAACCATGGAAACCAGTGCCATTCATGCATTGGTATCAGAAATAAGACTAAGCCCTGCTATTGATAACGCCGAGGAAAAACTCATTCTTGCCCTACTAGAACTCGATGAAGAATTGTTCAGAAACACCCTCCATGACCTCATCCATCAAAAGGGTTTAGAGCTTACATTTTCAGAGCACCTCATACCGTTCTTAGATAGAATTGGAGTGATGTGGTTGGTGAATAGCATTTCTGCGGCTCAAGAGCATTTCATTTCTAATTTGATCCGTCAAAAAGTCATTTCCGAAATAGACAAACTTGGTATTCCAGACAAAAGTTCTACTTCTGCCCTACTCTTTTTACCTGAACATGATTGGCACGAGCTTGGTTTATTGTTTTATCAATACCTACTCAGAAGTAAAGGTTACTACACTTATTATTTGGGGCAGAGTTTGCCTTATGACTCTTTGATAGATTGCATTCAACGACTCAAGCCTACTGTTGTATTGAGCAGTTGGTTAACGGCCGTTGATCAAAACTTTATTACCAACTATTTCAAGCAGCTGAAAGCAGATGCACCAGGTGTCGAATTAATGGCTGGTGGAGCTCAAATTCACGTACACTCAGCAGCACTAAATGGCCTTATTACCGAAGTAAAAGGTTCATCGACGCTTTTGGCGCTATTCCAATAAGTGATGCGTATCTCTTAAGCTTTTAGTGCCTTTATAGCACCATATTAACGATTTTTCCAGGAACGATAATCACCTTTTTTGGAGTTTTTCCTTCTAACCACTTTTGCGTGTCTGGTAAAGCCATAACCGCCGCTTCAATTTCTGCAGGACTCAAATTCAAAGGCAGTTCTACTTTCATGCGCATCTTTCCATTGAAAGAAACAGGATATGAAAAACTTGATTCGGTTAAATAGGCTTCGTTGAGTTCTGGGTAACTTTCGTTAAAGATTGTGCTACTACCTGGCTTTAATTTGGACCAAATCTCTTCACAAATATGAGGTGCATAGGGTGCCATCAGGATCGTCAATTGCTCGAGAATAAGACGGTTATTACACTTTTGATCAGTGAGTTCGTTGACACAAATCATAAAACTCGACACGCCTGTATTGAACGAGAAACGCTCGAGGTCATCGCGGAGTTTCTTGATTGTTTTGTGCAACGTTTTGAGTGCGGCCGGGCTTGGTTCGCCTTCAGTTAGCTCAAAAGCACCGTTCAAATGAAACAAGCGCCAGTATTTTTTCAAGAAACCATGCACTCCTGTAATACCTTTGGTATCCCAAGGTTTGCTCTGTTCAAGCGGGCCCAAGAACATTTCATACATGCGCAAGGTATCGGCACCGTAACGCTCACAGAGGTCATCTGGTGTGACTACATTATACCAGCGCTTTGACATTTTGTCTACTTCTCTTTTGACCAGTACTTTACCACTTGAATTCGGGACAAATTCTTGATTGGCATATTGCGGCTGCCATTGTTTGAGGGCTTCAAGCTGAATGCTCTCGTCATCGTTAATGAGGTCGATTAGAATACGAACCTCACGGAAACCCGAATGGTCTGCAGGGAGGCAATCAAATGAATACATTTTTTGATCTGGGCCAATATAGGCAATGGCAGATTTTCCGAGAATCATGCCTTGGTTGATCAGTTTGGCAAATGGTTCGTCAAAAGGCAGATACCCCTGATCGTATAAAAATTTTGTCCAAAAACGCGCATAGAGCAAATGCCCAGTAGCATGCTCTGAACCTCCGATGTAAAGGTCTACGTTTTGCCAATAAGCGACTTTTTCTGGGCTTACAAGGAAGTCGTCATTGTGCGGATCCATATAACGCAAAAAGTACCAGCTACTCCCTGCCCAACCTGGCATGGTGTTGAATTCCATACGCTCACCAAGTTGGCAAGACCACGCGCTTTTAGCCGCACGCGCCAGTGGTGGTTCACCGTCTTCAGTCGGTAAATATTTATCGACATCCGGAAGTGTGACTGGTAAGTGCTCATCCGGAACCAAATGAGCCATTCCGTTTTGATAATAAACTGGGAAAGGTTCTCCCCAATAGCGTTGTCTGGAGAAAACAGCATCGCGCAAACGGAAATTTGTTTTTCCTTGACCAATGCCCATTTTTTCAATGGCTGCAATCGCTGTTTCCATCGCTTTTTTGGCTGGTAAACCATTGAGGAAATCAGAATTGGCAATGACAGCATCTTTATCAGTATATGCTGCTTCGCTGATGTCTTGATCTGCAAATATGTTTGGGATCTCTATGCCAAAATGCCTCGCAAAATCGTAGTCGCGTTGGTCTCCGCAAGGCACAGCCATAACTGCACCGGTGCCGTAAGAAGCCAAAACGTAGTCGCCAATCCAGATCGGAATGTCTTTGCCCGTGAACGGGTGAATGGCATAAGCCCCTGTAAACTGGCCGGTAATATTTTTTACATCGGCTTGACGATCGCGCTCGGTCTTGAGGGCGGCGTCTTGTTGGTATTGCTGTACGGCTGCGATTTGATCAGCTGTAGTGAGTTGTTGTACTAAAGGATGTTCTGGTGCCAAGACCATGAAACTAACGCCAAAAATGGTGTCAGGACGCGTTGTAAATACTTCGATTTGGGCATGATGTCCCTTCACCTGAAAATGCACACTTGCGCCTTTCGACTTGCCAATCCAGTTGCGCTGTTGTTCTTTAAGAGCGTCGGTCCAATCGATGCGCTCTAAGCCCGATAAGAGCCGATCTGCGTATGCTTTAATGCGCATAGACCACTGCATCATTCTTTTCTGCTCTACAGGGTGTCCGCCGCGTTCAGAAACGCCATTGACGATTTCATCATTGGCCAAGACCGTACCCAGTGCCGGACACCAATTGACCCAGCTTTCTGCTAAATAAGCCAAACGGTATTGTTGCAATATGGTTTCTTTGGCTTGGGCATCCATAGCTAGCCAAGTGCCTGCGTCAAAGATTTGGGTGCAGTCAGTAACCGCCTTTACATGTTGATTACCATCCTTTTCAAATGCCTCAGTGAGCTTTGCAATGCGCTCAGCTTTATCTGTTTGGAGGTCGTAGTAACAATCAAATAATTGTTTAAAGATCCATTGTG
>CAYPVA010000183.1:0-3756 GCA_964414045.1 uncultured Lishizhenia sp.
GCCGTAAAGTTTGGCACTACGTTGGGCTGTATGGTGATTTGTTGGGTAGTGCTGGCACTACATCCTGAGTTGGTATTTTGCGCTGTTAGATTCACGGTGTAGGTCCCGGGCGAATTATAGGTCACGCTCGGGTTTTCAGCATTGCTTTGCCCCGCAGTCCCAAAGTTCCAAGCCCAACTATTGGCACCTGCTGTTGAATTATCTTGAAAAGCGATGCTTTGCCCCACGCAGCCAACGGTAGGCGCTGTAATGCCAGCTTGAAAGTTAGATACTACAATTGCCTGTGTTTGGGTATTGACGCAACCTGTATTGTTATTGGTTACCGTTAAAACGACTTGAAATGTTCCTTGTGAATTGTAAGTTACACTCGGAGGAGTGTACAAAGTAGAGCTCTGGTTATTACCAAAATTCCAAGCTTGTGAAAAATTTGCACCTTGCGAAGAACTATTCAAAAAACTTAAGGTGAGTGGCACTGTGCAACCGAGTCCATTTGCTGTAAAATTGACATTTGGCAACGGATTGACCGTAATGTAGGCTGGTTTGATTTCGGCATCAGCTACACCGTTAGCATTGGTAGCCACGAGTGTAATGGTAAAGGTTCCTGCGGTTGAAAATGCATGTGTTGCATTGGTGCTAGTTGCTGCTGAGCCGTCACCGAAGTCCCATTGGTAGCTACTAAGTGCTGGGCCTCCGTTTGCACTTGAGGTATTGGTAAATGTGACATTTTGACCTACACAAACCGTAAGAGGAGTTGCCGAAAAATTAGCTACAGGACTTTGCGCAAAGAGTGATCCGTAATATAGGAATAGGAAAAGCGTAAAAATGCGCAGCTGGGGGGTCATGGTTGCTATAACGTAAAAACCTGCCCTTAAGTTGCTTATTGTATGCTGAGCGTCTTCAATGAATCAGGAAAATATCTTTCCATATCTGGAAAGAAAACGTGCCCCAGGATGAGTGGGTTGAAAACATGATACTGACATTTGACTAAATCGCCGTCAGGGAGTTCGCACCAAAAGCTATTCATGTCCATGTTTACGAGCTGTCCAAATTCATTGCGCTGCTCTTCTTGACTCTTGATGCGGTACATTTTTAAATGAATATTTTCGTATTTAGTACGAACGTCAAGCACACAAAACGCAGTACTTTTCTTTACGCTATCAACTTGGCGGTCAGAAAGCGTGAAATTTTTTTGCTCGAAATGGATCTTTTGGAAACCCTGGAGGTATCTGAAAACATTGGTAGTATCTATGTAGGGTAAAGCAACACCGTTCTGAGTTACACGGTATTGGTTGCCTTTGCGCACGATTTCAAAATTGCGATAAGGTTCTTTTTGAAATTTCGCCTTCACGCTTTTGATGTCATCCATTTGCAAGGCCATAATTTCGGTACATGCCCATTGGCGAGGATCTGCAAAAAAACGCGGATCAATCACACCATTGATTCCTGCAATTTTCATCATGACGGGAATGCTGCTTTTGCCATCCTCAGCTGTTTCGAGTAGCATGATTTGACCGTAATGATCTGGAGTAGCAGGGCCCAAGTACCAAGTTTTGGTCCATTCGCCGTCTTGCTCTATCTCGACTTTGATGTGTGAGGTAGCCATCAGTTCAGTAAAGCGTTTTTCGGCATTTTTTGCCAAGTACCCTTTGAATTCAATTTTATTGAGTGCCTCTAAAATCAAAGAGACATTTGATTGAGAAATACAGCCACCTTTCACGTCGGTCCAGGTGTTGTCTTTTTTAACGAGCGTAAATTGCTGCCCGAAAGCATCTGTGATTTGAATGCGCGTAACTGAAGTGGTGTCTTCAATTTTGAAATTAAAAGCTCTTGTATCAGAGCCTCCTTGTTCTGAATTGAGTTGCAAGGCATACCATGCCAAACCACCTAAAACAACCAATAGTAGGATAATAAAACCTGCTTTTTTCTTCATTTTCAATTAGAGTTTACGTGCGTATTTTCTATTGCGAATCCAATTCATCACCAATGCCAAAGCTAAAATAATGAGCAGCGGCAAGAGCATATTGATGCTTTTGTAAAATAAGGATGCTGACTTGATTTTTTCTTTATCTATTTCCTTGATGTCGATCTGGCGACTGCGGATATCCAAGACAGAGTTGTCTCCCATCATGTAATCGACCATATTTTGGAAAAGTTCTTGATTACCAAAAATGAGCGGAATGCGTCTTTGTGCTAATTCTGCATCGACCTTCAGTTCATTGAGGCTGAGTGGTCTGTAGAGATAGCTATTGAGTTTTTTGGGGTCAAGAATGGAATCGTAGGTGTTTTTGATAAAAGTTCCATTCCCTACAACTAAAACTTTGGTTTCCTTTTGACTCTCCTCCAAATAATTGACATCCTTGCTGTTGGCAAACTCACCGACAATTCTGTTTTTAAAATGCGATTGATAAAATCCTTCAGACAAACCAGCCACACACAAGCGGTTGATTTCATCCTCCGGATTTTCAACAAGGATTGGATTTTTACCGTAATTCAATGGCAGTGCTAAATTCACGAGTGGCTGCAAACCGGTAGGAATGGAATTGCTTGAACTTGTGAGGATAGGGGTGAGTTGAGCCTTAGGAAGCTGAACAAATTCAATTTCATTGGCGTATTTCAATGAAATTGGATCCACATTGCGGGTAATAGGGTGTTGACTTGGTGTGGCCAACATGTGATAAAACCATGGTAAATAGGTCGTTTCAGCGAAGGGCACAATTTTCGGCGCGCAGTTGGCGTCAAGTACATAGTTTTCTTTGATCTTGATGCCGTAATCAAAAAGCAGTCTGTCGAGTAAGAGGTTTTTACGAGTGGTATGCGTCATTCCCTTTGAATTCAGGGTATCTTCATTGAGCGCAAGTGTATTGAGAAAACACATCAATTTACCGCCGCGCATGACAAATTGATCGATGAGGTAGAGGTCTTTTTGAGAAAATGGCGCTTGCGGATCTGCGATAATGAGGCCATCGACGTCGTTGAGTGCGGCAATACTATCATTGAGCGTGACATCTGTGATGTTGTAGTAGGGTGAGATAAGTGCGCGGGCTCTGAGCGTTTCCGGGTAGCTTAATTCGCCATGACCTTGAAGAAAGGCAATGGTAGGTTTGTATTGTTGTGTCAGGCGGCGTAGTGCAGAAAGCAGGTTGTATTCAAGGTTGTTGAGTGCATTTTCAATGACTTCGCCCATCTGATCAAGGCTGTATGGTCTGCCGGGTTGGGTGCCTGGTAAAAATTGTACCACCCCTTCTTTTGTAATGCCATTGACACTATAAGAAAGCAAGGCACCAGGGAATAAAAGCATTTGGCTTTGGGTGCCGTCTTTCATGTATAAAATTTCGAGCGGCATGATTCCTTGTCCGCGGTCATAGAGTTGTGAGCGCAATGCATTGATTTCGTCTTCAGTGCCCACATTGGGGTCTGTAAAAAGAAATTCAATGCGATTTCCAGCAATTCGTTTGAAATCTTTGAGTTTGTCTTTGAGTGCATTTTGAAAATATTTCAATTCCGAAGGCATGTTGCCATCGAGGTATATTTGAATACTGATGCGATTTTCAAAGTTTTTGTTGTCAGCAAGGTAATTGACGGTGCTCGGCGCCAAAGAATAGCGTTGGTCTTTGGTCATGTCGAGCTTCCAATAGAGCATGGAGCCAATGAGATTGACCAAAATGAGAGCTGCCGCCAAAAGCCCAAGAACTGTCCAATTATAAAGACCTTTATTCCAATTCAATTTCATAGCCTATTTCTTGAGGGTTTTCAAAA
>CAYPVA010000184.1:0-3746 GCA_964414045.1 uncultured Lishizhenia sp.
TCAAAGAAGCATTGGCTATGATCAACGTAGTGCCGAACCCATACTATGCATTCTCAGAATATGAGCGCAACAAACTCGACAACCGCATCAAGATTACCAATTTGCCAGAAAAATGCCAGATTCGCATTTATACCTCCAACGGTAAGTTAGTCCGAAATATCAAAAAAGATAGCCCCATGACCTTCCAAGATTGGGACCTCACCAATCATGCAGGTATTCCGGTTTCATCAGGTATTTATTTGATTCATGTCGAGGTTCCTAATGTTGGTGAGCGTGTATTGAAAGCCTTTATTGCCATGAGAATGGTCGATTTACAAAACATTTAACGAGCCATTAACAAGTTGGGGGCATCTGTTGAGGTAATTTTACATTCAAAATCAATCTCATGAAAGCACTTTTTTTACTTCCGTTCATTGCCTTTTGTAGCTTCGTATCAATAGCTCAGGTTTATACGCTCCCAAACTTGCCCTTTTCTTTCGAGGCATACGAGCCGCATATCGATGCGCTAACAATGCAAATTCATCATGACAAGCACCATGCTGCTTACGTGAATAACCTCAATAAGGCCATTACAGGAACCAGTATGGAAAGTAGCAGCATGAATAACCTACTCATGTACGCAAGTTTTAGGTCAGCTGCAGTGCGCAACAACGCAGGCGGACACTACAACCATTCGCTTTTTTGGGAAATTTTAGCACCGACAACAGCACAAAAGCCTATTTCTTCGGAACTACAAACCGCTATCATCAATCAGTATGCAAGTCTAGATTCACTCAAAACACTCCTTAATCAGGCGGCCTCTACACGCTTTGGTAGTGGTTGGGCCTGGCTGATGCTAGGTACTGATGGTAAATTAGCGGTGGTCAGCACGGCAAACCAAGACAATCCTATCATGGACGTCAGTAAAGACCGAGGTATTCCGATTTTAGGCATCGATGTTTGGGAGCACGCCTATTATTTAAAGTATCAAAATAAAAGAGGAGATTACCTTGGTGCGATTTGGAATTTGATCAATTGGGGCGTTGTTTCTGATAAATACGCGGCAGCATTAAATGACCCATTATTAAAAGAACTAGAAAAAGACAACTGGCTGGCGCTCAAAGATTTTCACAAAGTGATGGCCCAAACATTTCATCCATCCGAGGAAAATAATTTTGAGCCGTTGCGCACGCGTAGCGGGGAGCTTTATGCCAAAGCCATTTTGTTAAAGAATTCAACGCCTCCTGCATCGGCAAATAACCCAAAGGTTCAGGATGCCCTTACTAGGCTCGAAAAACAATGTTTGACGATTCACCAATTGGCTCAAAAGCCAGCTAAAAATGATGCAGCCAAAAATGCCGCACTTTTCGAGCAGATTACCAAAGCCCACGACATCTTTCATGAAGTCGAAGGGTTATGCCACGACTAATTCGAGTAGAACTTAACCATTTGGTAAAACCTTTGGTGCTCAATTCCGTATCTTTGTCAAAAAGAAAGCGGTGCGTTTTGAATTAACCAAAGAATTTATTGCCGAACTGCGACAAAAAATTGTCGCTGAAGACCGCCTTTGGATCCAAGAGCAAGTCTTGGAATTGCACTACGCCGAAGTTGCCGAAATTCTCGATAAACTCACCAACGACGAAGCCAAATTTATCTACTTCATGGTAGATGAAGACACCCAGGCTGACATCTTGATGGAGCTAGAAGAAGAAGTTCGGGACCGCTTCTTGGCCTCTCTTTCAAGTAAAGAAATGGCCGATCAGCTCGAGAACCTCGACTCCGATGACGCCGCCGATATCTTAAGTGAGCTCCCTGATGAAAAAATCCAGGAAGTTATCTCTCAGATGGAAGATGACGAAGCCGCCGAAGACATCGTTGATCTCCTTAACTACGACGACGATACAGCCGGAGGGCTCATGCAAAAAGAGTTTTTCCAGGCAAACATAGAGTGGCCTGTGAACAGAGCCATCATAGAATTACGCAAGCAAGCTGAAGATGTCGAAAAAGTCTACAACATTTTTGTAGTGGACGACGACGACCACCTCTTAGGCGTGCTTTCCTTGAAACGCCTGCTTTTTGCCAATGCCCGCACTAAAATTGGCTCTATTTACCAAGGCAAAAAAATCATTTCAGTCAAGGCCAGCGACTCCGCTGAATTGGTGGCTAAAGTGATGGAAAAATACGACCTCGTTTCTGTTCCGGTAGTTGATTACCAAAACAAACTAGTGGGGCGCATCACCCTCGATGACGTCGTGGATTACATCAAAGAAGAAGCCGACAAGGACTTCCAGATGGCAACAGGTATCTCAGACAAAGTAGATTCTGACGCCGCGCTCTGGAAAGTCAGTTTTTCTCGCTTACCTTGGCTCATTTTAGCCATGTTGGGCGGCACCATTGGCGCCAAAGTGATTTCAAATTTTGAATCGAGTATTACCGCCATTCCAGCGATGGCCTTTTTTATACCATTGATAACCGCAATGGGAGGTAATGTGGGGGTGCAATCCTCTGCGATTGTGGTCCAATCTTTAGCGCGCGGAGACAAAGACCTCGGGCGCATCTTACCAAAACTAATTAGAGAAGGAAGTGTAGGGCTCATGAATGGCCTTATTTTGTCTAGTCTCATTTTCTTTGTTGCTACTGTTTTTGTTGACATGCACCTCGGTTTTGTCGTGAGTTTGTCATTGTTTACGGTCATTTTATTCGCTGCAATTTTCGGTACTTTATTCCCCATGATTTTGAACAGATACAAAATTGACCCAGCACTTGCCATTGGGCCTTTTGTAACAACCCTCAATGACGTCATAGGTATCTTCATCTATTTCTCGATTGGCTTGCTTTTGATGTAATGACACAGCAACTCGGTCTCAAAGAGAATTGGCAGCAGTTTAGTTTATTGGTTTTAGTCAATGCATTTGTGGGCGGCATGGTAGGCCTCGAACGCAGTATTATACCCGAACTTGCCGAATTTGAATTCCATTTAGCAGCAAAAACTGCCATTCTTTCCTTTATTATTGTCTTTGGCCTTACCAAAGCAATCACAAATTATTTTGCCGGCTCGCTTGCCAATAAAGTAGGGCGAAAAAACTTGCTCGTTATAGGTTGGCTTTTTGCGCTACCGGTTCCGCTCCTACTCATATACGCACCAAGTTGGACATGGATTATTGTTGCCAATGTATTTTTAGGCATCAATCAGGGTTTGGCTTGGAGTAGCACAGTTGTGATGAAAATCGACTTAGTTGGACCAAAAAACAGAGGCTTTGCCATGGGTATCAATGAAGCCGCAGGTTATCTCGCTGTTGGAGGGGTTGCATTTCTGAGTGCCATTTTAGCCCACCATTATGGGCTTCGCCCCTATCCGTTTTATATTGGAATACTGCTCTCAATTTTGGGACTACTTATAAGTATTTTTTTCATCAAGGATACCCGAGGGTTTGTGCAGTTAGAAGGTGAAAACAGCGATACCCCGTTGCTCTCAAATCTATTCATAGATACTTCATGGCGACATCCAAACCTCGGAAGTATCAGCCAAGGTGGTTTGGTCAATAACCTCAACGATGGCATGATCTGGGGCTTATTCCCAATCTTACTTTTAAGCAAAGGTTTTAGCACTGCTCAACTCGCACAAATCATTGCGATCTACCCGATGGTTTGGGGAATCAGCCAATTATTTACCGGAAAACTAGCTGATAAATTCCCTAAGAAAATCCTCTTGTTTTGGGGCATGTGCCTACAAGGATTTGCCATCCTCGGTTTTATTTGGGCGCAAA
>CAYPVA010000185.1:0-3722 GCA_964414045.1 uncultured Lishizhenia sp.
TGGGCACCACGCACCCAATTTTGCGAGGTTGTTTTGAACGGAAATTATATGGGTGTATACGTTTTAATGGAGCGTATTAAAACCAATCCAGGCCGCGTGGCAATTAATCAACTGAATTATATCGATACGCTAGACAATCAACTGACCGGCGGATACATCATTAAAGTTGACAAAACCTCAGGTGGTGGAGAAATTGCCTGGACATCACCTTATTTAAGCCAAACACCTGGAACAAATCAAATTCAATTTCAACTTCATGATCCCGAAATTGATACCATTCATCCACTTCAAAAGGCCTACATTCAAGACTATATCACTGATTGGGAAATTGCCTTAAAAATCAGCAGTTTTACACATCCGATTTATGGCTATAAAGCTTACATAGATGTCCCGTCATTCATAGACTATTTTTTACTCACTGAACTTTCTAAAAATGTCGATGGCTATCGCATTTCTTCCTTTTTTCACAAACAAAGATTAAGTGAGGGAGGGAAGATTGTCGCTGGCCCTCTCTGGGACTTTAACATTGCTTGGGGAAATTCAAATTACTGTGAAGGACAACTTTCTAGCGGTTGGGAAATAAATTACAATAGTATTTGCGGTGGAACTTGGCAAAACCCCTTTTGGTGGAATCGATTGCTTGAAGATCCTTTATACGCCAATGAGGTCCAGTGTCGTTGGACAGAACTCAGGCAATCCATTTTGAGCGATTCCGCATTGTTGTCCTATATCGATTCCACGGCAGCTCATTTAGAAGGTCCTGCCAACAGACATTTTCAAAAATGGCCTATATTAGGCACATATGTCTGGCCCAACAATTATGTTGGTCAAACCTTTCAGCAAGAAATCAGTTATCTTAAAACCTGGATTCAAAACCGAGCCGCCTGGATGGATGCCAATATATTTGGTACATGTACCGCTGACAGCAAAGAAATACTGAATCAAAAAATATTCGTTTCCCCAAACCCTACTCAAAACGAATTATTCATTTCGGGATTAACAGGCACAGGAGAACTAATGATCATGGATCTTTCAGGTAAAATTGTACTATCCATTCCCTATCAAACTAAAGACATTCATATTGAATTGCAACCCTATCAAAACGGTGTGTATTTTCTGGTAGAACCAACACAAGGTATATACGAGAAACTTATTAAAAATTGATGACATATTAAGCTTCCTGAATCCATCGTTTTGATCGCACAAAAAAAGGGAGATCCGAAGACCCCCCCTTTCCATCAATCAACAAGTTAAATATTAGTAACCTGGGTTTTGCGTTAAATTCGGGTTCAATACTACATCTGACGTAGGGATTGGATAGAGGTTGTATTTGTCTTCTACACCTAATCCAGCAGCATCACCACCCTTGAAAGGCCAAACATAAGTACTGCTCGTAAACAAGCCAAAACGTATGAGGTCCGTACGACGGATACACTCCCAGTTCAATTCGCGGGCGCGCTCGTCTAAGAAATCATTTAGCGTCAATGACGTATAGTTATGGTTTGAATCGCCATATGCGCGCTCACGGATGTAATTCATGTAGGTCAAGGCTGTAGCCTGATCACCTGCTCTGAATTTTGCCTCCGCGTACATCAAATAAACATCGGCCAAGCGGAACATAGGGAAATCTACATCTACGTGAGCAGAGGTACCATTATTTGATCCATTTAATCCATCTTTCGTTTTGTTCTTGTATTTCGGATTGGCATAACCCTGCGTAAAGGTACTCATGGAGGTGATGTCAATTTGCTGACCCGCTGTATAGAACATCCAACGAGAATCTTCTGTTGAATCAGTAAATTTCTCGATGAAAGGTCTTGTAGCTCGGTTACCAGCCCATTTACCATTGACACCGTAGTCAGCTGCAACCATTGAGCCACCAAGCGCCGAACAAATCATGAAGGTTGTTCCTCCCCATGTTTGTGCGTATAATCCGTCATAAACAATCGGGAAGATGATTTCTGGTGAAGTATGGTTGTCAGCCAAGAAGAGATCTTGATAGACGTCATCAAGTTGGAAAGCTCCAGTATTGATGATTTTTTCGCAATAAGTAGCACACTCAGCATTTCTTGAATTACCTGCACCAAGGTAGGTTTCGGCATTCAAGTACATTCTTGCCATTAAAGCATGTGCTGCACTTTTAGATGCACGACCATAAGCAACTGCTGAAGGAGCAGTAAGATCGTTTTCAATTGCTTTGATTTCAGACTCGATGTATGCAAAAAGATCTGCACGTTGAATTTGCTCTGGAGTAAAGGCGCCAACACGATCCTCTTCTGTAACAAATGGCACATTTCCGAAGAGGTCCATCGCATGATAATATGCCAAAGCACGTAAGAAACGAGCTTCATTGACCATCATTTTGATGTCTGAAACTTGAGAGGCCGTAAAGCCACGCTCATTGAGTTTTTCTTCACGCGCTTGCCAAATAAACTCATTACAAAGCGTTATTTGGTAAAAAATGCGATAGTACATCCCTTTGATCCAAACGTTATCAGCGTTCCACTGACTCTTGTTCAAATCTGGAATCCCAGGGTCGTTCCAACCGCAAATAGCTTCGTCCGTAGGTAACTCTTGAAGGTTCCAGAGTACACGAACATATGCGGAGAATCCTTCGTCTATTCCAGCGATATCGGCTTGCCCAGCTGGACCTTGATTTCCGGTCATAGACATACCTGTGTATAGCTTCGCTAATACTTTGATGTAGTTATTAGGATCACTGTAAACTGCCTCTGCATTGAGACCATATTTTGGTGACTGGTTCAGGTTCTTGCCACAAGATGACAATAGTAGAGCGCCTGATATAATTGTAAATGCTACTAATCTTTTCATAGTTCAAGAATTAGAAATCAAAGGTGAGGTTAATTGAATACACGCGTGGACGTGGGTAGAAATTGTTGTCGATACCGCTTCCAATTTCTGGGTCTTGTCCTGAATACTTGGTAAGAACCAAAGCATTTTGAACAACGAAGTTAATGTTCAGGCCAACTTTGTCTTTAGAGAAACCTAATTTCCCGAAGTTATAACCAACATTGATAAAGTCTAATCTCAAGAAGTTAGCACTTTCCAAATAGTGGTTACTCATTAATTGATTGGCAGTGGTGCGCTGTACTTCGTCTTGATAGTACAAAGAACTAATGTTGTTGAGGTATTTTTTAGTTCCGTCAATCGTTTGGAAAGTTGCGCTGTTTGAGTGAATATTGTTGTAAATAGTTGCACCTAATTCAGCACGTGCTGACAAACCAGCATACCATTTTTTGTATTGGAAATTGAATGCGGTTCCAAAGAACATTTTAGGTGCAGCCTGACCAGCATAATAGCGGTCTTTCACATTGATAATGCCATCGCCATTTTGATCAACAAAAGCGTTGGTGTCTTTCCATTTGTCAGCTGCTGTGATGTTGCCATCACCATTCATGTCGATTTCAGCTTGGGATCCAACCTCGATTACTCTTCCTTGTGAATCGTATTGTTGTTCAAGTACAAAGAAGGTATACGTAGGATAACCAATTTGATGTGCTTGTACGGTGTTGCCAATGCCACCACCGATACCACCAATCAAAACACCAGGTGAAGTAGTGTCAATCACTTGGGACAACTTCATCACTTCATTTTTATTATAAGTTGCGTTGATGGTCCAATCTAGGCGCATGTCTTTCTTTGCAATAAGACCTGTGTTCAATGAAACTTCGATACCACGGTTTTGCATGGCTCCGACGTTC
>CAYPVA010000186.1:0-3644 GCA_964414045.1 uncultured Lishizhenia sp.
GGGCGGTCAAAGCCCGCGGCGCGTCTGTTGCCAGGGTATTGCTGCTTGGTAAATTCGTTGTAGGTGGCTTCTGTAAAGAAACGTTGCCCTGCCATTTCTCCTTTGTTCAAGAAAAGCTGCATCACGTGTGCCAAACTCCAGGCGTTGGCAAATATCCCGGCGTGTCCGGCAATGCCGCCAAGCATGGCTGCGCCTGGGTCGTGGACATAACCGCGCAAGAGTTGTTTGCGGAAGGCTTGGTCGTCTTCGGTAGGGACAATTTGTTTTTCAGAAAAGAGCGAAAGTGGTTTGTAAAGGATGCGATTGAGCCCAAGTGGTAGGTAAATATTGCGCCGCAAATAGCTTGCTTGACTTTCGCCGATGAGGCGCTCCAAGATAGGTTGGGTAAAATAATAGCAAAGATCTGAATACACATATTTTTTAGGCCCTAGCTCGGAGCGTAAAATTTGGGCATACATGCTGTCTTTATAGTTTTTATGAATATACATGTCTTTGGCTACCTCGAGCGGAAAATCAGCAGATCGCTCTTTTTGGTATACAGTAGCCTTCCAGGATCCGTCGGTGAGCGTGCGCTTGTAAAACGGAATCCAAGGCGTGAGGCCTGCCTGATGCGCCATGATTTCTCTGATTTTGAGTGCTCCGAATGCAGTATTTCCGACCACTTCAGGGATGTAAGCGTTTAGTTTTTGATCGAGGTCGAACTTGCCTTGCGAATGCTGTTGCATGGCAAGAAGGGTAGAGGCTGCAATTTTAGTCACAGAAGCGATGTCATACAAAGACTTTTGGTCAATTTGTGGTGCCGTAGCTTCATAGCCCTGCTTTCCGTAGGCCTTGTGCCAAATGATTTTATCTTCAACGGCTACCAACAACTGGCAGCCCGGGTAGGCGCCTGCCGAGATTCCTTTCTGTGCGATGTCATCGAGTGCTTTGAGATCAGTGCTCTGAATACCGATTTCTTCGGGTAAGGCAATTCCTAAACGCCCATTGGCTTGAATGCCTGCGGCACTTAAACCTCCCATGATGAGTTGTGCAATTTGGGCTTGCGCAATGGCGTGGTTTTCATGTGCCAAGATAATAGCGTCAAACAAGGATGTATCTATGGATTTGAGCGCTTTGTGCTCGCCAAACAACACCAAGATATTTTGGTCATTGGTGTCGAGTAATTTCGTTTTTTCGAGGGCCCAATTGGCAATGTGATTACTTTGTGGTTTGTGGGCATGAAGGCTATAAATGCAAACCTCAGGTTCGGTTAACCCGTAAAATTTGTCGATCGCAGCTGGAATTTGCAGGGTGTCAGCTGCAAAAAAGGCCATGCGATCGGCGTAGAGGTCAAGGGTTTCTGTAAAAACGCTCGAGTTGCCGCCGAGTGCGATACACGCTAATTTTTGATCAAGGCGCCCTAATGGCAGGGCTTGTTGTTTGTTTTTGAGGATTTGAATGTGTTTGCGGTAGCCGTCATGTTGAAGGTGAAGCGCCATCGCGTTCAAAGGTGCTAATTCACTATTGATCCATTTATTTGGAAGTTCATATCTAAAGGAAGTAGATTTTCCTGTCGACTTTGAATGGGGATAAAGTTGAATGATACTGAATCCGAGCAAAGAGACAACAAGAAGGGAGGAGAAGAGGCGCATGCGTTTCATTTAGTTTCAAAACTAACGAAAAAGCACCGCTTTTCAAAACTCAAAGTGTAGTTCTGACACTTACTTTAATATAGTGTTTTTTTGCTAAAAAAGCAAATTAAGTTCTGCACATTTCTCCACACCCGCTGTTTACAAAAACCTAATATAAATCATAGTTTGCAGGGTGAATGTCACGTAAATTTGTGGCGTCAAACACTCTAAAAACAGAACATGGAACAACATGGCAAATTCGGTAAAAATGCCGACCTCGCTCAGCAGATTGGTTTGTCCGAAACCGGCGATCAATTCTGGAACCTAACCCCTGCAGAACTCATCGAAGACTGCATTATTTTAGGCGAAGGAATGCTGACCGACACTGGCGCCTTAGCCATTGAAACTGGCGAATTTACCGGACGCTCTCCCAAAGACCGCTTCATCGTACGCGACGCCGTTACTGAAAATGCAGTATGGTGGGGAGATATCAATATCGGTTTTGAACCTGCTAAATTCGACGCCCTTTACGAGCGCATGAAAGCGCATTTAGCCGAGCAAGACTTATATGTCCGCGATGTCTATGCTTGTGCAGACCCGAGCTACCGCATGAATATCCGCGTGGTTGCAGAGCTGCCTTGGTCTAGCTTGTTTGCACACAATATGTTTTTGCGCTGTACACCTGAAGAAATCGAAGATTTCATGCCTGAGTGGCACATCGTATGCGCGCCAAGTTTCCAAGCGGACCCCGCTATTGATGGCACGCGTCAGCACAACTTCGCCATCCTGAACTTTACTAAAAAGATGATCCTAATTGGTGGAACTGGCTATACCGGTGAAATCAAAAAAGGGATTTTCTCAGCTCTTAATTTTATTTTACCACACGAAAAGAATGTGCTTTCTATGCACTGTTCGGCCAATATCGGTGAAAAAGGTGATACCGCTATTTTCTTTGGTTTGTCTGGAACTGGCAAAACGACACTTTCTTCTGATCCAAATCGCCGTTTGATCGGAGACGACGAACATGGTTGGTCTGCAGATAGCGTGTTTAACTTCGAAGGAGGTTGTTATGCCAAAACCATCGATTTATCGCGCGAGAAAGAGCCTCAAATTTATGACGCCATTCGTTTTGGTGCCTTACTCGAAAACGTTGGTTTTCCGCAAGAGTCGTCATCTCCAGATTATTCAGATGGCAGCATCACTGAAAACACACGCGTTTCTTACCCGATTCATCACATCGACAACATTGCAGTGCCATCTATCGGTGCTGCGCCCAAAAATATTTTCTTCTTAACTGCGGATGCATTTGGTGTATTGCCTCCGATTTCTAAATTGACCAAAGCGCAAGCGATGTATCACTTTATGTCGGGTTATACCGCCAAAGTTGCCGGTACTGAAGTAGGTATTACAGAACCTACCACAACTTTCTCTGCTGGTTTTGGTGCGGCTTTCTTGCCTTTGCACCCTGCTAAATATGCCAAATTACTCGGTGATAAAATTGAAGGCACCAATATCAATGTTTGGTTGATCAATACAGGCTGGTCTGGTGGCTCCTATGGTGTGGGTTCACGCATGAAGTTATCTTACACACGTGCCATGATTACAGCGGCCTTGAATGGCAAACTCAATGACGTAAGTTTTGAAACCATGCCGATTTTTGATTTGGCTTTCCCAACATCTTGTGAAGGGGTGCCGGCTGAACTACTGAACCCGCGTAACACCTGGGCCGACAAAGAGGCCTTTGACAACACAGCGGCAAGTTTAGCTGCAAAGTTTGTCAAGAATTTCGAAAAGTTTGCCGCTGAAACGGATGCCAGTATCTTGGCTGCAGCACCCAAACTAACAGTGTAACCTCCTTTCCATCAGTCAACGAGATTGGAAAGACTTAGGGCCGCAATAGCGGCCCTTTTTTTATTCACTCATCAAAAGTGTGGCAACAAAAAAAGCCCTGACCAAAAGGACAGGGCTCGATAAGAGTGGAGAACGAATTAACGCTTGTGCATTGGTTCGTCAGATACAGTTAATTTTTTACGG
>CAYPVA010000187.1:0-3599 GCA_964414045.1 uncultured Lishizhenia sp.
TACCAGCCAAAGTACTACTTGAACCTTGAACTAGCGTTGCACCGCTTTCGATGGTAAGAGTTCCATTATTTGTCAATATTCCCGAAATATCCAATTTAGCACCTGACTGAACAGTAAATGTTGTTCCTGAGTTAATTGTAAGATTTGTGTAAACAGGGTAATTTGTCAAATTCGCAGGAATTACCTCATTTGCTCCAGAACATGGCACCGAAGCTGGGCTCCAGTTACTCGCAACAGTTGGATCTGTTGAAGTAGCACCGGTCCAAGTATAGGAATCTGTAATTGTGATTGTTCCAGTTGCACTCGCAGAACCACAAGATCCTGTTAATGGAATTGTATAATTAAAGGACTGTATCGCCGTAGGACTAGGAAGAATGTCATATCTTGCCAGAATTAAATTTGCGCAACCTCCGTCATTTGAAGCACCTGCGACAACAGCTCCCCCTGATCTACTGTAGGAAAGTGTTTGAGCTAGGTTTGCAGGATTTTCAGTTGATGATCTAACTTGATATCCATCTTGCGTAAATGAAGAAATATTCGTCATAATTTGAAATAGTTCGTCATGGCTTGGGATAAACCAATCAGAATATGTACCATCTGTATATGCATTTGCCCATCCGACACAATGAGAAGTATTTGTATGTCCGGCTGCTACGAGATTATTTGTATTGTTAAGCCCCTCCCCAATGGCGCTTGATGTAGACGCAGTTTGAGATTCCATAGTCCATCTACCTAAACATGAAGGATATAAGGTACCTAGTAGCTTGTATTGAGGGTCAACGATAATTACTTTACCTGGCACATAACCGTTATCATTGGGTTGGAAAATGTATGCAATTCTTCCACCATTGTAATAATCACCAATATTGTAAGTATTGGAAGGTGACCCAGAAATTGTTAATGTATTATTGCTGTAAGCAAGAGACATTCCGCCTGGTAGGCCAGTAGGATATCCAAACCCAGTAGCACCTGTAGTTGTATGCGTCACAGCAGTTATTGCCGAACCATCACAAGCACCTGGGGTAGAACTTGCAGTTCCAGCACTAAGCACTGCATTAACCGTTAATGAGGATGTTGGATTACTTGAAGTTGTTCCTGCGGAATTGGTAGCATTACATCTGAATAGGTAAGAGCCTGCTGTACTCATCGTCATCCCATTGTATGTTGCACTAGTTGCGCCACTTATATTTGACCAAGTGGTTCCTCCATTTGAAGAACTTTGCCATTGGAGGCTTGTTGCGCCAGTGGCAGTTATTGACATAGCGCCCGAACTCAAACCTGCGCAAATACTATTTGATGCCAATGTTGGTTGAGATGTTATTACGGGAGTATCCTTCATTCCGAATAACATATAATTTGGGATTGTTGTCAAGGCAGGTGATGTAGTTAAAATACTGCTTGCGGTAATTGCAGGATTAATTCCACCAAGAATATTATATGTTCCTGTTAATGAATTGGAAGATGCAATTGTGTTATAACCAGTTGTAATATCATTCAAGCGAATTTGAGTGTTTGTGAAGTTTCCAGCACCTGAAGTGATGGCTGCAGTCCAGTATCTATTAGTTGCTAGAGAATTAATGAGGCTACCTTGAGTTCCTCCCGAATTTATATCAAATACTTCTGCAGAAACTATTACTGTTCCTCCGGAGGTAGTTGTTGGGTTCACCAATTCAAGTGCGTTTATAGCACTTTTGCCAACAGGAAATAGGTAAGTAGATCCAACTATTAAACTGGCTGGAAGTGTCATTTCCAATGGTCCGTTAACAAATGCGGTTGTTGAATTTCTGGTAATTGCCGAAGTTGTGGTGTTGGTTATTCTCAAAACATTGTTCGATGATGTTGTGATATTTCCGCAACCTGAAGAAAAGGTAAGTGTTGAGGAGGATAAATTACCCCCGGATATTACAATCCCATTTGGGTTTTCTAAAGTTATATTTGTAACTATTCGATTAGATGGAATTTCGAAACCTGTTGTTCTACTTGCGCTTTCAATGGAATAGATCAAGCCATAGGTACTAGTCCCGAGATTAAATGTTGGTGCAACATCAAAATTTCCTCCAGCAATTGAATTGTATCCCGTTGATCCAAACTGTACTATACAACTACCCGAGCCTGTGCCAATCGTAATTATGTTGCTATTATTTATTGTCCCTCTAAATAAGTTGACCCTTCGAGTAATTATTTGGTTGGTATGTGTTATAGTTAACCCAGCGGAGTTATCTATTCCAATTCCACCTAAATAATTTGTTATCGTACCTGTACCAGCAAAAGTCTGCGAAAGACCCGTGCTGTTATTGAAATATAACCTACTATTTGCATAAGCTCCGTTTAAAGAACCGTTATTGGTAAATGTTGCACCTTTTTGGTTGAAGGTAGAGACATTTATATCAAGAGTTCCATTAGAACCAATGGTAGTATTTCCAAGTACAGTGATTTGGCTATTTGCAAAACCTACCACCCCATTACTTGCTTCAAACTTACCTTGTATGATATTTAGATTACCGTTTATGGTAAGTGAGCCACTGACTGAACTTGAACTTGCAGAAAGCGCACGAATAATCCCGTTGGAGGCTATTGTAATTGATAAGTCCCCTTTAATTATTGTTCCAGTCGTTGTTCCCCAAAAAATCCAAGTATCTGTGAGTGAAGGTAAGTTAATAATTATGTTACCAAAAGACTGTATATTATTCGTAGGTGTACCTGAAGCGGTAGAGGCACCACTCAGAGTGAGGTTTGAGGTAGCATCCCAAGTCGCAAGTGGGAAAGGATAAGATTGACTACCTGATAAGATTGCGGTTAAGTTACAATTTGAACCAGCGGCAAAATACAATGTAGAGGCCGAACCAATCAAACCTACATCTGTCCCGGCCAATGTTACAACTCCTGTATTTTTTACAGTTACAAGTGTATTTGTGCCGCCAGTAGTAGTTAATGAATTTCCTGTTGCAAAAATAAGGTTGCCTGAGATATCACCAGTATTGTTACTGCCAGAAAAACCCATTGAAATTTTATTAGATGTACTACTAAAGTTTAAAGTGCTTCCATTTTCTACAAATATATCATCACCTGTTCCTCCGGTAATTGTAACTGTAGAAGTGCCAGGTGAGGAAGTTGAAACCAATATGAGTGTTGTATTTCCAATTACTCTCAATTGCCCGATACTTCGGTTTGCTGTATATATTGATACTGAACCACCTGAAGTGGTACCGACTCCATCTACGACGTACGTATCGTTAGTACCAAGTGAAGTTGCGCTAATACCAGTTCCATCAGGTGAAGTGTTCCAATTTGTCAAAGTGGAAAATTGTCCACCATTTACACCAACATAGTAATATGTTGCTTGCCCCCATACTTGTTCAAATTGTGTCATTGTAAGAAGGACTAGTAATAATTTGTATAATTTCATTTAATTTTATTTTGGTTGCAAATCTATGGTAAGAACTTCAATAATTTGTTTATCGCGTATAGTTTTCCTATAGATTTTCTTTACGTTTAATCTATTATCCTTTACACATTCCTTTGTTAATCAACAAAAAAGCAGCCCTTTAGAGGCTGCTTTATTATCTGTGTTTCAGTAAGTCTTACTTGAACAATCTAAA
>CAYPVA010000188.1:0-3592 GCA_964414045.1 uncultured Lishizhenia sp.
CTCGTCGGGCTCATAACCCGAAGGCCATCGGTTCGAGTCCGGTCCCCGCTACTAAGAAACCCGAGTCATTAGGCTCGGGTTTTTTGTTTGTATTCAAATACGGAACAATTACCAAAAATTGGTAATTTTACTTCAAAGGAAAACGGCCATGGGTAAAAACACTTCCATTTCACTCGGAAATCACTTTGAACAATTTATCAATAATGAAATTGAATCTGGCCGATACGGATCAGTAAGTGAGGTAATCCGTACTGCTTTGCGCTTGTTGGAAAGCGAAGAAAAAAAGTTAAATGAAGTACGCAATGCATTAGTTGTTGGTG
This sequence comes from uncultured Lishizhenia sp., assembly GCA_964414045.1. Taxonomy (GTDB): domain Bacteria; phylum Bacteroidota; class Bacteroidia; order Flavobacteriales_D; family Crocinitomicaceae; genus UBA952. The sequence continues at coordinate 321 of CAYPVA010000188.1, forward strand.
AAGAAAGCGGTTGGGTTGAGCAATTCAATGCTGAAGATCATTTAAAATCGCTGCACAAGAAATTTATTGCAAAGTAGCTCATTTCTATATGAAGAAGCTAGATCTCCATATCAGTTCTGAAGCATTGTTAGATCTAGAAAAAATTTGGTTATACACTTTTCAAAAGTGGTCAAAAGAACAAGCGGACAGATATTACAGTATTCTCATAGAAAATATTGAATTCTTGAGATCCAATTTCAATGTTGGAAAATCAGCAGCTTATATAAGACCGGGATATAGGGTGTCTTTTGTAAAATCCCATCTTGTTTTCTACAAATCCAATGACGATCAAAAATTAGAAATCATTAGAATACTTCATCAAAGTGTGGATATTGAAGAGTGGTTGGAGTAATTACCTACACTTATTACAACTTCATAATATAGGCTTCGAGGTATTTCCTTATTTTTATTCAAACAATAAAAACATGGCATTCTATCTCATACCTTATCTCAATTTTGATGGCCAAGCTGAAGCAGCTTTCGATTTATATCAAAAAACATTTAGTGGCACGATCCAAATCAAACAAAAATTTAGCGACACGCCTTATGGGGAGAACCTTTCAGAGGAAGAAAAAAATCGGATCATGCATATTGCTATGGAAATAGCACCCGGTTATTCCTTAATGGCTTCTGATATTTTACCTAGTAATGGTCAAAAAATTGAACTAGGAAACAATATCCATATTTCTTTAAATGCAACCAGTGAGGCAGAAGCACAAAGATGGTTTGAGTTGCTCAGCGAGGGAGGTGTGGTTGAAATGCCGCTTCAAAAAACTGATTGGGGGGCACTATTTGCCATTTTCAGCGATCGTTACCATATTAAATGGATGATTAATTATGATTTTGAGTAACCCTTTTAAAGTACAGCACATGAAAAACCTCCTCTCAATTCTCATCATTGCGCTATTAAGTCCAAACTTTTTCGCTCAACTAGCCAAACCCATCTTTAGAGAAGGTCAGGCGCAAATTGTACCAGAATTTAATAAGCCATCCGAATGGATCAAGGAAGAATTATGGGTACAGACCAACTTTGATAGCGATGCGAACGGAAAGCTTGACCGCATGCATGTTTTTTTGACACGCCCAGTGCAAACGAACACACAAGGCCTTAAGTTACCCGTCATCTACATGACAAGTCCGTACTTTGCTGGTACAGGCGGAAATTCAGAGAGTTATTTTTGGGATGTCAAGCACGAAATTGGGCAGACACCACCACCACACAAACATGCAGTTGCCAATCGCAAAGAAAACCGACCATTAGATGCCTATTTTCAAGATTTAGAATGGGTTAATAAAGGATTTATCACTGTTTATTCATCCTCTCCCGGTACAGGTTTTTCAGATGGTGTGCCTACCATTGGAGGTGAAAATGAAAAATTAGCTCCTGCTGCTGTTATTGATTGGCTTTGCGGACGCGCGACGGGATACACGACACGTACCGGAATGGATACAATTAGTGCATTCTGGTGCACAGGAAAGGTCGGCATGATGGGAACATCTTATAACGGTACTTTATGCTTGGCCGCCGCTTGCACCGGAGTCAAAGGATTAGAGGCAATCATTCCAAATGCACCTGTAAGTTCATGGTATTTGTATTACCGCTCCAATGGTTTGGTGCGCTCTCCAGGTGGTTATCTTGGAGAAGACACCGATATTCTTTACGATTTTGTACATAGCGGAGACCCTGAAAATCGGGCGCACAATGACGCGATCATTCGGGATAAAATTTTAGTTCCTGGACAAGACAGAATTACCGGAGACTACAATGCATTTTGGGCCTCCCGAGACTACCTGACCCAAATGGACAGCATGAAAGCTGCATTGTTCATGTGCCATGGCTTTGAAGACTGGAATGTAATGGCCGAGCACAGTTTTCGGTTTTATGAGCAAGCCCGTAGAATGGGGCTGCCTGCCAAAATTTATTACAACCAAAAAGGACATGGTTATCCACCGCCACATTGGATGATGAACAAATGGTTTACGCATTATTTACATGGCATAGATAATGGCGTCGAGAAAATGGCCAATGCTTGGATCGTATCAAAAGGCGAAAATGAAGCACATCCGTATAAAGCCTTTCCAAATCCTAATGCCAAAGCGCAAAGAATGTATCTGGATGGAGCAAATAACAATACAGGTAAGCTTTCCTTACAAAAAGGGGCTGAAGCTACATTAAGCTTTATTGATGATGCAAGTCTTTCTGCCGTTCAACTCATCTCAGAGAAGTATGCGGCCAACAGACTACTATTTTGGACGAATACGCTTAAAATCCCACTTCACCTTTCAGGGGCCAACCGCATTCATGTTCAAGTAGCCAGTGACAAAGCGGCTGCAAACCTTTCAGTATATCTCATTGCTGTGCCTCAAGATTACAATCCGAAGAAAATTAAAATGGAAGATATCATTGTAAACAGAGCATGGGCAGATCCTCAAAACCATCAATCTTTAGAGAAAGGCGAAGCACTGCATGCAGGCACTTTTTATGACCTGGAATTTAGTTTTCAACCAGACGATCAAATCATTCCAGCAGGTTATCAACTGGGGCTCCTCATTTTTTCATCAGATAAAGAATTCACACTTCAACCTAAAAAAGGAACGCAGTTGACAATCAAATTGAACGAATCTTGGGTAGATTTAATGGTAGTTCAATAAATCAATTTAGAGCTTAACAAAGGCTTTTCTTGTAACAGTGTTATTAATTGCGCTGAGCATATAAAATCCTGTTGGAAGGGTTGAAATGTCAAATTGGCCTGCTTCGGATGATTCAAACACATATGACTTTCCACTGAGGTCTTGTATTTCGATATTTTCTACTGTGGCATCAGTGAAAACCAACACCCCATTAGCTACTGGATTTTCAAATTTGTATTCAAGCGCGTATTCGTTGATTCCGGCACCTGCGCCAAATTTTAAAACTGTACCTAACAATACTGTACAACTGGAATCATAGATCTGGTAATTAATGAGCCCTTTAGTAATGTCGTCGTAGCCGTCAATGATCATGGCTTCAATACCTGCAGAATCAAGGTCACAGAAGCAGTTGCTGAGCAAAGAATAGTTCATGTTAGTATTGTTATTGACCGCAAAGTTGATGTTACTACAAATTTCATTGTCATATATTTCAGGGCTATCTTGAACAGCACTTACTCCTGAAATAGAGACGGCCCCAAAATTATTGTAGAGCTGATTGTCATGCACGACAGCATCAATAGATGCTTCTATCGCAAGTTCAT
>CAYPVA010000189.1:0-3588 GCA_964414045.1 uncultured Lishizhenia sp.
GTAATTGCAGTACCACCCGTGTTGCTCGCAATCGTGTTGCGGTACCATTGGTAGGTAAGTTGAGGTCCAACAGCTACAACCGTTAAACTCACATTCACACCTGAACAAACCGTAGTTGTCGTAGCAGGTTGGGTAGTAATCGCTGGCCATATACCTTGAACAAAATTCGAATTTGAACCGGTTTTAGCCATATTAGTTAATGTAGCATCCAAGTTTGCTGTCGACGTAAGATTACTTAATGTCGTTATTGCCGTATTCGATCCTCCTGCAACTCCTTGGTTAAAGTTGTAGTATGCTAAAAGTCCAGTTTCATTCCCAACTAATTCAGCACCCATACCCGCTAAAATTTGCTGAGCTGTACGTTCAGTACTCCAAGCCTTCAATTCATCGATAGCTCCTTTAAACGGACCATATAAAGTCGTACTAACTAATTTCCCTCCTATCACACGAGAATTTGTATTCCCCCCCGTTAAATTCAATGTAGCAGTACTTGCATCTTGAATTCCGTTAATGTAAATCTTTACTAAGCCATTCGCACTTCTCGTAGCTGCCACATGCGTCCAGGTATTAAGCGGGATCGATGTAGTCGAATTAACGCCATTACCCCAGCTTGATCCATTTCCAAAATTAACATGAAGCTTGTTTGTATTTGTAATTGCAAATGCGCTAACAGCTTCTTTAGTGAAAATCTCGTTGAAATCAGTATTAGAACCTTTCCAATACACCCAAGCTTCTTGGGAGAATGCGCCAAGACTTTCAATTTGATCTCCTATAACTACGTGGTCATTTGTTCCGTCAAAATCCAAAGCCAGATTCGAACAATCGTACGTAAATGTTGTTCCGCTGGTTGTTCCTGCTCCCGTTGTGATTTCAACCGTAGTATTAACCGTTGCATTATTTGGTACAATAGCACGAACCTCAGTAGCAGAAACAATTGTAAACTTTCTTGCCTCTACGCCACCTAATTTAACACTGCTTGTAGTATTCAAGTTTGTACCTGTAATGGTCACTGTTTCTCCACTCTTTGCCGTAGTAGGTGAAGTTGCTGTAATCGTAGGTAAAGGTAGTTGAGTTACTTGTTGGATTTGTGTAGCGGTTAAGGATTTATCCACAATAACAAATTCATCAATGCAACCATTAAAACCAAACCAGCCATCTATTGGGTCACCAGTCCAAACACCTGCTGTATTCACAGCCCCTAACTGATTAAAACTCATGTCTAGGTGGTCAATTGTTCCAGAACTACTACCTGCAGAAACACCATCAATATAGACTGTAATAGATCCTGGAGCAGCAGAAAATTCAACCTTATGCCGATTTCCATCGTCAACTCGGTTACTGCTTAATACATTAAGCGGCAGGTTTACGGGTGGCCCTTGGCACCAACTAGCAGACAATTTTCCATCCGATTGTACATATAAAATCGGAACATAATGGTTACCATTTACGTTTTTCACTCCGGCATTTTGATATCCAAGAATCGCTCCAAAAGAGTTCGTTTTAAAACGGAGAGAAATGGTAAAGTTTGAGCCTCTATTACGAATCAAATCAGCAGGAAGGGTCAAGAAATTAGGAACGGCCGATGAGCTATTCACATTACTACTAGTAAAACAGATAGCCTGACCACTTGCCCCTGTTCCATAGGTAACTGTACCTGAAACTGATCCATCACGGTGAGCAGCCGTTTGATCTAACACATTTCCTTCAAACTTGTATTCTACTACTTTAAAGAGGAATCCTGTTTTAACATTATTGCCTCCTGAATTCAATACATACACATCTCCTGACGCTGCAGCACCTACAACTGCTGTAATTTGGGTATCTGAATTAACCACAAATGAAGTGGCTGCCACATTACCAAATTTAACAGAAGTTACCCCACTTAATCCAGTACCTGTGATTACTACTGTTTCACCATTACCCGCTGTAGTAGGTAGGAAAGAAGTTATGCTAGGTGCTGGAAAATTAGGCGTTCCATTCACCGCATTTGATTGCGCACCTGAGCCGATGCTATTCACTGCACGAACACGAATCGAATATGTCGTTCCGTTTGTTAATCCTGAAATGGCAATTGGAGAAGTTGTTGCCGAAGGAGAAACAGCAATCCAGTTAGTTCCTCCATCAAGGCTGTATTCATAATTCGAGATAGCTGCCCCCCCATTTGAAGATGGCACAGTGAAATTAACCGTTGCCGTACCATTTCCAGAAGAAACAGACGTAATTGTTGGAGCAGAAGGAGTAGATGCAGTAGCTGCACCATATCCAATTGCTGTTGTTATATTGTCTAATTCGAATCCTCCATTTCCCGTTTGTGTAAATTCTAACCTTGTGAAATTAATCGTTGGATCATCTAACTCAAGGTTGATATAGGCAAATGATTGATTAGCGGCATTAGCGCGTTTGTAGTTGCTTGTTGGATAACTAACACCATCAACCGCTGTAATTGTACTACCTGCCAATAAATTAGTTACAGCCGAAGTAGTGAACTGACCAACCTGTATCTCACTTCCTGCACATGAGGCATAAATAGTCACCTTATTATAGGCATCTCCTCCACCCCACCAAAATCCTAAATAACGCGATGGATCAGTTAACATAACATTAATTACTCCGTTCGTAGAAATTCCCAAATACTGTGATCCAGATCCTCCCCATACATCATCCGCTGCTACTGAGGCACTCCCAGTTTTTGTGAATGTCCCTATCGCGATAGATCCTGTCGTTGCAAGTGCTCCTGCAGTTTGAGAAGTAAATGATTCCGTTCTAACACCTGATTGACCTTGAATAGCAGACGTCGTTACATTAGGAGCAGATAATTTAAACTGAAGATTTGGAGTTGTAGTAGGACAAGGAGTGTACTCTCTATATAATGCATAGGTACTACCTGCTACTAAAGCTGGTGCGATGCTACTAGAAGTTTCATCCACCTGAGTACGAGTATTTAAAGCTCCCCCTACTAATGTGGTTAATCCTGGACTATTCGTGCTCGACCCACTCATCAATTTAGCAATTCCTCCCACTCCAGTAGATAAAGTAGGTGTTCCTGAAATAAGAATATTCCCTCCTGTTGTAGTTCCAATCGCGGTAGACTTCCCTGCATTTAAAACAATAGCATTAGCAGTTGTATTTGTTGTTGAAATATTTCCTGATAATGTTAAATCACCCACTAATGTTTCAACTAAAACTGTACCTGTAGATTGAATTCCTGCGTTATTACCTATGGTTCCAATAGTTAGTCCATCACTTGCATCAGTAATGCTAATGTTTCCTACAAGAGTGTTATTGTCTCCAGCCGCTAAAGTTCCTATATTGTTACTAGTATTTGTAAGTGTATAACTACCAACTCCTGTAAGTAAAAGAGAAGTTGCACTTATTGCTCCAGACTGTGTAACTGTGCCTGAAGCATTTAAACTAACCGTATTATTAGTTGCGGTTAAAGCTGCATTGATGGCTAAACTTCCTCCTGAAATAGAAATTGGCCCTGCAATAGTCGCGGCAGATCCCAATGTTACCCCTGCTGTATTGGTTGACTTTCCTATTGTTAAACCGGAAATCGTATTAGCAAAGGTTACGGTAGAAACCGTTTGA
>CAYPVA010000190.1:0-3586 GCA_964414045.1 uncultured Lishizhenia sp.
GGTAAACTCAAAGCCATTGGCTTAAAAGAAGGCATCATCATTACGAAAGTCAATAATGAACCGATAGAAACTGTTCAGGAATTGACCGAAAAACTCAGTGGTAACAACCGTGGTATCTTGCTAGAAATCATGGATGAGACTGGTAAGCGCGACTTCCGAGGCTTTGGTTTATAAAGACCAAAGCCTCCTTTTTTGCTTCGTTGAAAAAGTTTAAAACTCGTTAATAACTCCGCAAAAAAACCACATTTCAGATTTTTTTAAACCTATTTTTCGGCGTTACTTTGCCAAACACTCAGAAGTCAACTTTACTTAGCAAAACAGATAAGATAAGCGCATGAGACAGCTAAAAATAACCAAATCCATTACGAACAGAGAAAGTCAATCTCTGGACAAATACCTACAAGACATCGGTCGTGAAGAACTCATCACCGCTGAAGAAGAAGTAGAATTAGCGCGCCGCATTAAAGCAGGCGATCAAAAAGCACTCGAAAAACTCACGCGCGCCAACTTGCGTTTCGTAGTTTCCGTAGCCAAGCAATATCAAAACCAAGGGCTTACCCTTCCTGACCTCATCAATGAAGGAAACCTAGGTTTGATCAAAGCGGCTCAAAAATTTGATGAAACGCGCGGTTTCAAATTCATTTCCTACGCCGTTTGGTGGATCCGTCAATCTATCTTGCAAGCTTTAGCTGAGCAAGCAAGAATTGTACGCCTTCCCTTGAACCAAGTAGGTTCATTGAACAAAATCAACAAAGCGTTCTCACGCCTAGAACAAGAATTCGAACGTCCACCAAGTGCTGAAGAACTAGCAGAAGCACTCGAAGTTCCTGAAGACAAAATCAAAGAGAGTTTGAATGTGTCTGGTCGTCACGTATCAATGGATGCTCCACTGACAACCAACGACGACGGCGGAACCCTCATGGATGTCATGGCCAACCCAGATTCTCCACGTACAGACCAACTTCTGATGGCAGAGTCTCTACAAAAAGAAATCGAAAGGTCTTTGAGCACCCTCACTGACAAAGAGCGTGAAATCATTCGCTTGTTCTTCGGAATTGGCATGAACCACGGCCTTACCCTCGAAGAAATCGGCGCAAAATTCAACCTCACCCGTGAGCGCGTTCGACAAATCAAAGAGAAAGCCATCCGCAGGTTGCGACACACCTCTCGAAACAAATTGCTGAAGTCATACTTAGGCTAATAATCTGAAGGCTACCTACACGTGAGGTAGCCTTTTTTATTGCCGCTACCCTTTAATTAATCAATCATCAATCAACAACAACATGGAAACCAAAGACGGTTATGAAAAAGAGCTCAATTTGCATATTGAGCGCGAAAGAGCGGCTGTTAAATTGCAAAGTAAGGTCGGAGAATTACTCTACGACAAAGGCATCGAACTGGTGCTTTTCCGCAATCACCTAACAGACACCACCATTTCTGAAATTCTTAACTTACACGAATATGCCAAAAAGGTTGTCAACAAACCAATTGACGTATTCACAACCGCGGCGCTTGCTGAAACACTCATGACACTTGATATTCCAGCTTCAAAGCTAGATATCGGCCTTCTCGCTAGCGAATGGCTCGCAGGCCATACTGAACAAAGTGGTATGGCGCGTTTCCTCATGGAAAAATTGGGTGAAATCCAGGTTCCACAAGCCATTGAGCCACGAGATGTTGTGCTTTACGGTTTTGGTCGTATCGGGCGTTTAGCAGCCCGCGAACTAATCAAACAAGCCGGAAAAGGACAACAACTCCGCTTGCGTGCTATTGTTACACGTGGTGCCTCAGATGCAGACATTATCAAACGAGCGTCTTTGTTGCGCAACGACTCCGTTCACGGTGCCTTTAAAGGTTCTGTTATCGAAGACCTCGCTAACAAAAGCCTCATCATCAATGGACAAATCGTTCACATGATCGATGCTGCCAACCCAGAAGATATCGACTATACCGCTTATGGCATTCATAACGCCTTGATCATTGACAACACTGGGGTTTTCACTAACCGAGAAGCGTTATCAAGACATTTACAAGCCAAAGGTGTCGGAAAAGTATTGCTAACAGCACCAGGAAAAGAAATCCCGAATGTGGTGTACGGCATCAATCAAGGTACGCTCGATGTAGAAAATGAAAAAATATTTTCAGCGGCATCTTGTACCACCAATGCCATCTCTCCTATTCTCAAAGTGGTCAATGACCATTTTGGCGTCGTAAAAGGGCACATCGAAACGGTACACGCCTACACCAACGACCAAAATCTACTTGACAACATGCACAAAAAGCCGCGTCGTGGGCGCTCTGCTGCAGTCAATATGGTCATTACTTCAACAGGTGCTGGTTCTGCCGTAACCAAAGTAATTCCAGAACTCAAGGATAAGCTTACCGCAAATGCGGTCAGGGTACCAACTCCAAATGGATCACTTGCTATCCTGAGCCTCGAACTCAATACAACAACTACAATTGAACAAATCAATGCGGCGATCAAGGACGCAGCCTTACATGGCGATTTAGTCAATCAAATTTATTATTCTTTTGACCCTGAATTGGTTTCTTCAGATATCATCGGTAATACCTGTTGTTCTGTCTTTGATTCCAATGCAAGTATCGTTTCAAATGACGGAAAAAATGTAGTTTTGTATGCTTGGTACGACAACGAGTTTGGATACACCAAACAAGTGATTCGTTTGGCCAAATACATTACACAGGTTAGAAGAGCCATCTATTATTAATGAAAAATAAAATCACTATAGCTATTGACGGGTATGCGGCGTGTGGAAAGAGCACACTTGCCAAAGACCTCGCCAAAGCTCTAGGATACACTTTTATAGACAGCGGCGCGATGTATCGCGCCGTTGCTCTTTATTGCCTTGAGAACCAGCTTATCGATGAAAATGGTGTCGTTGATGAAGCACAACTAGAAAAATCAATCAATGAAATCCGTATAGCAATCAGTACGGATCAAAAAGTATTTTTAAACCAAGCGGACATCACAGAGGCCATCCGTACGCCACGGGTTGCTGCCATTGTTTCAAAAATTGCAGCCATCAAAGTGGTGCGTCAAAAATTAGTAGAACAGCAGCAGGCCTTAGGAAAAGCAGGTGGCATTGTCATGGACGGCCGAGATATCGGTTCTGTGGTATTCCCGAATGCCGAACTCAAGTTATTTGTAACGGCTTCCGATGCTATCAGGACACAAAGACGCTTGGCTGAGCTGCATTCCAAAGGAGCGCAACAAACGGAAGCTGAAGTTTTGGCCAACTTGAAGTCAAGGGACCACCAAGACAGCACCCGCGCAGAAAGCCCGCTTGTTCAGGTCGCCGATGCAGTTGTATTAGATACATCCGACCTCAGTCGGGAACAGCAATTGAAATGGGCGCTACGCGAAGTCCAAAAAATTGTTGAGAAATTATAGACCTTCGTCTGGTCACAACAAAGGCCTTTGCCTAATCTTGATATCCAATCAAAGCAAAAACTGAAAACGAAGACAACCAGTGGTCGATGTCGTAGTTACCCTTACCGATACTTTCTTGGGCGTAATCCCACATGTCGTTCATGCTTTTGACCCAAATTGCTTTGGTTTCGGCAT
>CAYPVA010000191.1:0-3547 GCA_964414045.1 uncultured Lishizhenia sp.
TTGGTGGTGGCATGGCCTATACTTTTTTCAAAGCGCAGGGCGGTGAAATTGGTGCATCATTGTGCGAAGAAGAACGCCTTGAAACCTGTAAAGAAATTTTAGCAGCAGCTCAAGAAAAAGGTGTTCAAATTCATTTACCAATTGATGCCATAATTGCTGATCGTTTTGCCGCAGATGCAGCCACGCAACAAATGCCCTCCGATGAAATTCCGGCAAATTGGATGGGCCTAGATATAGGTCCAAAAGCGATACAAGCATTTTCCGAAGTATTGCAAAATAGCAAAACCATTTTATGGAATGGACCAATGGGTGTATTTGAAATGCCTGCTTTTGAGCAAGGGACAAAAGCCATTGCACTTGCAGTTGCAGCAGCCACAAAAAATGGTGCATTTAGTCTGATTGGTGGCGGAGACAGCGCCGCAGCAGTTCAAAAATTTGGCCTACAAAATGACGTGAGTTATGTCAGCACCGGTGGAGGTGCGCTACTCGAATATTTTGAAGGAAAGGTCTTGCCTGGAGTACAGGCCATTGAAGCTTAAAATCTTTTAACGACGTCAACCAAACGATTAGAGTAGCCGGCTTCGTTGTCATACCAACCTGCTACTTTGATCAGGCCGTTGAAAACTGTTGTAAGGCCTGCATCAAAAACTACACTATGTGGATTGCCGATGACATCTACAGAAACGATAGGGTCTTCTGTGTATTTCATGATACCTTTTAAAGGACCAGCCGCAGCTGCTTTCATGGCAGCATTGATTTGCTCAACTGTAACAGCAGCACTCGTGACGAGCGTCATTTCAGTAACGGAACCATCTGAAACCGGTACGCGAAAGCTTCCGCCAGTAATTTTACCTTTTAATTCAGGGAAAATACGGGTGATGGCTTTGGCTGCGCCCGTTGATGTAGGAATGATTGAGTTGGCCGCAGCTCTTGCACGACGTAAATCTTTGTGAGGCGCATCGTGCAGACGCTGGTCTGAGGTGTAACTGTGTACTGTTGAAATATAAGCTACTTGAATGTCAAATAACTCTTTGAGTACCTTCACCATTGGTGCGGCGTTATTGGTGGTGCAAGATGCATTTGAAATGACAGTTTCATTCCAATCAATTTGATGATCATTGACACCAAGCACTACAGACGGGATATCCTCATCGTTAGCTGGCGCGCTAATGACAACATGTTTTGCGCCACCTTTGAGGTGTTTAGATGCAGTTTCACGCGTTAGGAATAAACCTGTAGACTCAATGACAACCTCGACTCCGGCAGCCGCCCAATTGATTTGTTCGGGATCGCGTTCATTGATGAATGTTATTTTTTTGCCATTGCTGAATACTAAACTGCTACCCTCGATGGTGAAATCAAGACCAAATGGTCCATGAATACTGTCATACTTGAGCAAATGAGCTAGCGTTTGAATATCCGCTAAATCATTGACTAATGCGACTTCAACTTGCGGATCAAGTAAGGCGATTCTTGTGAAACAACGCCCAATTCTACCGAATCCATTAACACCGACGATTTTCATAGTTTTATTATTGTATTTGTTACAAAAATAACAATAAAAAAGAAAAAGTGTTCAAATGACACTTTGAACACTTTTTCGCCTGTTTATCAGTATTTTAAGTTTGTTTACAGCTTAATTTTGGATTTAATTGAGCTCGGGATACCATCTTTATGTAAGTAAATATTGATGGTCTTATAGCGGAAATAATTTTCTGAGACATACAAGTATCCTTTTGGTAGGTTGTTCGTACCCCATGAATTTTTCACTAAGAAATAACGGGTGCCATTTTGGTCCTGATACAAGCCTACAATGTGCATACCGTGGTCATCGGTAGTTGTTTTGTTATCGTAACCTTTCTGACGCAACTCAGGCGTAATGGCCAATTCTTTCATTGGCTCAAGAAATGCATTGGATTTGCGTTCAGCACCTGCGTCATTGAAACGTTTGTCATCCTTTCCTACTACTTCAATCATGGCAGGATCCGCAGGGACGATAGCCAAACCATTTTTGAAACTGAATCCTTTTTCTGAAACATCTGCACCCCAAGCTAAAGTATAGCCATTTTTAAGCGCTGCAATTGTTGTTTCCACTAAATCATCGAGGCTTACATTATAGCTTGAACCCCAAGCCCAGTTGTCTGGAATTTCTAACATACACTGACTATTCATCGGGTGATTGGTAAATGAAGTCAATGAAACATAATTATTCATGTCTAAGCCTAAAGAAGCGGCATAGGATTGTGGCGTGTATTTCTTTCCGTTGTATTCAAATTCTGTGACATCCTTGCCTATTCCCATATCTAGAACAGAATTGTATTTTCTTTTCCAGTCGTCGGTAATGCCTTCAGGTGAACCCAAACGCGCAATAATGTCATTCATGACCGCATTTAATTGGGTAAACATTTCACCATGGTTATATTTGTCTGTACCGTTTAATCCGGTATACACCTCAAACGGAACTATTCCAAATTTAGAAATGACCAAAGGTGCATCGTGAAAAGCACCACCTTCGCCAAAGTTGATTTTACCATCCATTCTGACGTATTTCTCTGCTTTTAGCTCATAAGCCTTACGTACTACATACATTTCAGATAAAATAACGGGTGTCTTTGCGCCAAGTCGTTGAATTTCTGACTCAAAAAAACTAGTGGCAGAAAAAGACCAACATGTACCGGTCTGACCTTGACTTTGAACAGGCGTTGCATCGAGATGAACGAGTTTTTTAAATTGATATTTACTGCCATCTACATTTGTAGATTGTGCAAAAAGCATCGAGGTACTGATCCCGACGGATAGTAAAATACTGAAGATTTTTTTCATGAGATTATATTAGTTTTTATAGATCCAACCTTGTAGTTGTCGGGCGTTGACACGCTGTTGAAGCGCCGTTAAGTCCGTAGTGTTTTGTACGTTACCCGCGCTTACTCTGATTAAGGTGCCACCGGGAATAATTCTGGCAGCAAAACCATCGCGTTGCAATTTCAGGAGTAAATTTTGGGCATTTTGCTCATTGGAGAAACAACCCACGACAATATCATAACCAGCCGTAAGCGGCATGATTTGTTGAGGCGTTTGAATTTGGGGCTTTTCTTTAGGTAGTTTTACTTTAAAGTGAACATTTGAAGTCCAGTAGTAATCTGCGTATTTGGCAGTAGGGGCCTTTTGTAATTGAAGCGCTTCAGCATTCGCTTCCTCAGGTAACGCTTGTAGACCAAGTTGATTTTTTTGGTAAGATGGCGCACCTGTTTGAGAAAATGGATTGAAATCTGATATTGAAAATAGCCCAGAACTCAAAGCAGTGGTTTTAGTAGGTATCCAGACGGAATAAAAAGCCATTGGAAGAAAGCAAGCGGCGGCTGCAATTCTGGCCCATTTAATTGGCTTTCTTTCTGGCAACTGCGTTTTTAAACTGATAATTGGTGCTTCATCATTGACCTCTGCCTCATGTGCAACAAAACTCAAATGACCTAAACCATATGAACTGAGCAATAAATTGAAAAAGCGATCTTGCTCAAAACGAATTTGACCATCATGTTCGCGTGAA
>CAYPVA010000192.1:0-3538 GCA_964414045.1 uncultured Lishizhenia sp.
AAAATTGCCCGCCTAATGCGATAAATTTAAAGGTGGCTCCACTTTCGAGTAGTGCTGCTTTCAACCATTCGAGTTGAGCATTCCCAAGAATTGTTTTGGGATTACCTTCCCATTCGTTTGGGCTGCGATCATAGCGGTTGTCAAGCAGGAAAAATTGACAATCAGACTGCGTGAACTGATTGGTGACACCAGCGCGTACAGGAGCTTTCTGCGGTGGATTGGCCCAAAATAAATCAAAAACTTCTTTGGTTATTGACTTATTGACAAAACTACCATCGCTGTCATTCGGGCCAAAGTCGTGGTCATCCCAAATGGCATATTGAGGAATATTGGCTAGTAATTTTTTTAATTCTGGCAAGTTCCTACTGAAAGTATAACGATGAATCATAGTGCTTTTGGAAACGAGGTCAGCCTCACGAAAATAAACGTTGTCTCCAAGCCACAACATGAAGTCAGGGGTGCTTTGATAGATGGCTTCAAAAATCTGGTAATCGCCACCATAGGGCTTTCCAGGCCTGTCAAAACCATCTTCGTTGATGTATGCGCAAGAACCAATAGCAAAACATAAGTCAGTTGCGTTCTTTTTACTACTATTCTCCGTTGTGGTTTTAAAAATTTGAGCTCCGAAAGGCATTTCAATTTGCTTGTCAAGCACAACGCGATATTCATAGCTTTCGCCTGGCTTGAGATCTTGGACAACAGCTTTGCAGGTGAATGCTGTTTGCTCAGTGGTCTGTTGGGTAGCTGTAGCCTTCCATTTATGATGACTACCTGCTTTGCGATAGACAAACTGCACCATCTGACTGCGCTCAGTCTGTACCCACAATACCACTTCCTTAGATTGAACATAGCCGATCATTGGACCGTTATGGATCTGGGCAAGGGCTGCATTATAGCATACGCCGAAAATTAGAAGTAAGTAAAACTGTATTTTCATAATTCAAAATTCGGAAGACTTTATGAATTCAAGTTCAATAAATTAATAAAAAAAGGAGCCGGAGCTCCTTAATTCATTCTATCGCTGAAAGCGTCTGAAATATGTCAGGCTTTTCCGGTTAATATTTTTGCCCAGTACAGCCATGGAAGAATATATTTTTTAAGAATAAACATACTCCAACGCTCTTTGCTTTGGTCAAATGGAAATGTTTCTTGTGGTTGGTTGTTGTAGTCGAATTCAGCTAATACTAATTTGCCATAACCAGTTACCAATGGGCAACTTGTATAGCCATTGTAGCTCGCAGATAAATTCTTGCCTTTAAGTTGATCCAAAACATTTGAAACACATACCGGCGCTTGTTTTCTAATAGCTGCACCTGTTTTACTTGTTGGTAAACCTGATGCATCCCCCAAAGAGAAAATATTCACATAGCGCATGTGTTGAAGTGAGTTCTTATCTACATCTACCCAACCCGCTGCGTTTGCCAATGTGCTTTCTTTTATAAAGTTTGGTGCTGATTGTGGTGGTGTGACGTGAATCATATCAAATTCAACCCAGGTTTCGACGTCTTTGTTGTTCTCGCCGAAACCGATGAATTTTGCGCGTTTATTTTCTCCATCAATCTCTACTAATTTTTGAAAGAAATTGAGTTGAATATTACTACGTTTACAAACATTGAGCAGCGTTTTTTCGTATTTCTCAACTGCGAACAAGCGTGTACCCCCACTCCAATATTCAATCTGAATATCCTTTAAAACATTGTGTTTTCTGAAGTAATCTGCGGCGAGGTACATGATTTTATGAGGTGCTCCACCGCATTTTACTGGTGTATTTGGATTGTGGAAAATCGCCTTTCCATTTTTAAGGTTTTTGATAGCTTCAAAAGTATAAGGTGCTGTTTCAAAACTATAATTTGAACAAACTCCATTTTTACCTAAGTTTTCCTTGAGACCTTTGATTTCATCCCAATTGAGTTGAATACCAGGAGCAACCACCAAAACATCATAAGCTAATTGTGTCCCATCTTGTAGGGTAATTTTATTTTCTTCAGGCTGAAAACTACTGACTCCTTTCTGAATCCAGGTTGTACCTTTCGGAATCACATCTTTTTCGTTTCTAACAGTTGTACTGATGTCAAAAGTACCTCCACCAACTAAAGTCCAGGCAGGTTGGTAATAATGTTTTTGCGCAGGATCAACAATTGCAATGTCGAGCGTTTTGTCTTTAATAAGTAATTGTGAGGCTACTGAGAGGCCTGCATTTCCACCACCAATGATGACAATTTGATATTTTTCTTTCATAGGTTTTTGATAATTATATAGTTATAAGTAACTAAAGTTGATGAATTGAATGCGAATAATATGTAACAATTGTTACTTAGTTCCTTGAAACTCAAGTTTTATATTCATTTTATATTTTGATATCTTTGCTTATGACTCATCTAAAACCCAAAAAATGGAAACTCATGTTGCTGACATGGCTGTTCATTTACCCACTCATCAACATTCTTTTCTTCTTGCTTTTTCCACTCATGAAAGAATGGCATCAATTGCTCAAAACATTGACACTGACGCTCATTCTCGTACCATTAATGGGTGCTTTCTTACCTAAGTGGCACGGTCTTTTCAAAAATTGGTTGCAAAAATAAACGATGTACACTGTTCAAATAGAGGAGTTTGCCTTGCAAATTGATGGCAAGAAAGTGCAAGAGATTTCGCTATTTAATGCCAATGCCCAAGTGAAAATCAGCACTTTTGGCGCTACTCTTTTAAGCTTTGACATCACTTGCTCTGGCTTTCAAAGACGCGATATCGTATTGGGTTATCGTGATTTTGAGTCATACCAAAAAGCATTTGAACAAAGCGGTAATGCCTATTTTGGCGCCATTGTTGGGCCCGTTGCCGGACGCATTTCAAATGCAAAAATTCCTTGGAAAGCAGGTATTTTTGAATTTGAACCTAACGAAGGCATGCATTTGTTGCATGGTGGAAACAAGTGTTTTTCCAATAGTAATTGGGAGCTTATCTCCTCGCAAGAACAACCTTTTCCAAGTGTGACACTTGCGCTTGAAACCAAAGCGAATCAAATAACTTTACCCGGAAATTTGAGGTGCGAAGTGACGTATAGCCTCAAAGATTTTGCTTTAGAATTGCGCATCAATAGCATTGCACTTGAAGATACCCTCGCTAATCCGACACAACATTCCTATTTCAATCCAAATGGGCATCAAGCTAGTGTATTGAATTCAGAGGCTTGGATTGCTGCAGATACCTTTTTAAAACTCAATCAGGAGAAATTGCCAACGGGTGGGCTTTTTCCATTATTCGTCGATTCTTCTTTTTCTTCTAACACCCCATTTTTTCCCCTACAAACAATCTTTGAAGGGCTTGATCATGCTTTTTTATTGACTGCCAAAGAGGCGCAAGCAAAACTCGTTGCTGCCGATGGCTTTGAGCTCCGTTTTGATACCAATCAACCTGTAATACAAGTGTATGTTGGCGGAGCTGTAGCATTTGAAGGTAAAGAAGGTGCGAAATACCACAGTTATTCCGGGATTTGCTTGGAGCAACAAGCTGAACCTGATGCGCCGAATCAGCTAAA
>CAYPVA010000193.1:0-3529 GCA_964414045.1 uncultured Lishizhenia sp.
CCGCTACGACGAATTACAATGCGGGTTCTGTAACTACCACAATTACGGTAGCGAAGGGCACACCTGTAATTGGAAGCATAGCTGCCATTACGAAGACATTTGGTGATGCTGCGTTTGATATTACAGCGCCTAGTTCGACGAGCACCGGAGCTATTACGTATACTTCAAGCGATGCGACAGTAGCGACTGTTTCAGGTTCTACAATTACAATTGTGGGAGCAGGCACAGCGAACATTACAGCATCACAAGAAGCGACGGCAAATTACAACGAGGGGTCTGTTTCTACTACGATTACGGTTGAAAAAGCAGCACGTACTCTAACTAATTTCTCTGATATTAATAAGACTACTACAGATGCGCCATTTAATTTAACGGCACCTATCAGCAGCATTGGAACTGGAGCGATCACTTATGCTTCTAGCAATACTGCAGTCGCCACTATTAATGGCACATTAGTAACTGTTAAGGGAATCGGTACCACTGTTATTACCGCAACTCAAGCGGCTGATGCGAATTATGCAGAGGCAAGTATCAGTGCGACGCTAACGGTAATATTAGGGGATTCTGATGGCGACGGCGTTCCAGATGATCAAGAGATTTTGGATGGAACAAATCCAAATGATGCTTCAAGTGTGAAGGATAGTGATGGCGACGGAGTACCAGATTTCGTAGAGATTGCGAATGGAACTAATCCAACTAATCCTTCAGATGCGACTGATACGGATGGCGATGGTATTCCTGATTATATTGAAAAATTACAAGGTACTGATCCATTAGTTGCTGGTGATAAATTAATAGACACGGACGGTGACGGTGTACCTGACTACATTGAGGTAGCTCAAGGTACGAATCCAACGAGCAACGCAGATGCGAAGGATTCAGACGGAGACGGTGTACCTGATTACATCGAGGTTAAGCAGGGTACTAACCCGGCAGTAGCTTATGATGGTAAGGATACAGACGGAGACGGCGTACCAGATTACATCGAGATCAAGCAAGGCACGAATCCAACGGTGGCCTATGATGCCAAGGATACAGACGGCGATGGTATTCCAGATTACATTGAGGTAGCTCAAGGAACTAACCCAGCCAAAGCTTACGATGGTAAGGATACGGACGGCGATGGTGTACCTGATTATGTAGAGGTTGCTTTAGGTCAAGATCCAAATGATGCCACATCAGCGATTGATACGGATGGAGATGGTGTACCTGATTATGTAGAGAAAGTACAAGGCACATCTCCTACGGATGCTACATCGCGAAGAGATTCAGATGGCGATGGTGTGCCTGATTATGTAGAGATCTACCAAGGAACAGATCCGAATAACAAAGCAGGATTTGCAGATTCAGATGGTGATGGATTCTCTGATTACTTAGAAGGCTATAGCCGCATCAAGGGAGCTAATATTCCTGATTTAGATGGCGATGGCACACCAGATTACCGTGATACAGATTGCGATGGAGATGGTATAGCGGATGTGAATGAAGAGAACATTAACTATGGTGCGCTGCCAGATTGCGATGGTGATGGTATTCCAAACCGTATCGATAAGGATCAGTGCGAAACCTTTACGGCTCAAGGTATCTCACCAGATGGCGATGGTAAGAATGAC
The DNA here is from genome assembly GCA_964414045.1 of uncultured Lishizhenia sp. Classification (GTDB taxonomy): domain Bacteria; phylum Bacteroidota; class Bacteroidia; order Flavobacteriales_D; family Crocinitomicaceae; genus UBA952. The sequence goes on from CAYPVA010000193.1 coordinate 1,614, forward strand.
TTTTTAGTGATTCCAGGTATTTTATCTACTCAACCTAACAAGTTCACGGTTTACAATCGTTCAGGCGTAGTGGTGTTTGAGCGTACGAATTACCAAAACGATTGGGGTGGAACAGCAAATGACGGAAGCGCATTACCAGATGGAGTTTACTATTATATCGTTGACTTCAACGGTGCGAAACCATTAGTGAGCACGTTCATTTACCTAAGCCGATTAGCACAATAATAAAAACTAGAAATAGCAGTAATGAAGAATTATAAAATAGTATTAGTCTTAGCGTTGATGGTATTGGGTCCTGTAGCACAAGCCCAATTAGAGTCGATGTATTCTTTGTATCGATTCAACCCTCAGATCATTAACCCGACGCAGTCTGGAAGTACCAAGCATTCGGAGTTCATTTTGATTAACCGTCAACAATGGATGGGAATGGAAGGTTCACCACAGACGTTTTCCATGACAGGAAACATCAAGTATGGTACAAACAAGGGGGTTGGTTTTGTCATGATTAATGACCAAGCTGGACCAGTGAAGACCGCCACGATTGCGGGCGACTTTGCTTACCACATTAAACTAAGCCAAGACTGGAATCTATCTGGTGGTGTGCGTTTAGGTATGTCGAGCATGAGTGTTAATTTTTCTGCTTTGCGTTTAATTAGCAACGTGGATCCGATGTTCCAAGGTGATCGCTCTACAGGGATGAAGACGAATACGGGCTGGGGCATTCGCTTAAGCAAAGGCCAAGATGGACCGTTCTTTTCGATCTCGCAACCTCGCGTGTTGAACTATGATTTTGGTGCACAAAACGGAGCTTATAAAGACGTAGCGTATTACTATGCGATGGCTGGTACGAAGGTGAAGTTAAACGATGCGATTAACTTATATCCAAGTGCGTTAGCGCGTATTTCACCGGATGTAGCAACGACTTGGGATGTGAACGTGATGGCAAACATCTTAGAGAAGTTTGACATTGGAGCAAGTCTTCGTTCACAAGACAGCTACGGAGCTCGTTTAGGAGTACAGGTAAGCCCTAAATTGTATTTAGGTTATGTATATGAAGTACCTACTTCAGCTGCGAGTAAAATGGCAAGTAACACCCACGAGTTAGCCTTACGTTTTTACGTGTTTAACAAGGAGGAAAAATAAGAATCAATAATTGAATAGATATTAATAAAAAGATATGAAAAAGGTAGTTTTAGGATTATTAGTAGCGTGCGGGATGGTATCACAAGTAAGTGCACAGACCTACAAGAATAGCGTAAGTGTACTAGGAGGAACCTCTAATTTATGGTTAACTAATAACATTATTGAGTCTGGCAAACGCCCAGTGTATTCACACGCAGGCTTGCAAGTAACACATGCCATTAAACCAAACGTAGAAGTGGTATTAACGGGCTTAGGCGGTTACACGACTTCCCCTAGTTTTAACGCGGTAAAAAGCGGAGTAGACATGAAGTACTTAAGCGCAGGCTTGGGCTTACGTTATTCTTTGGCAAAACCGTTAGCCAATATCTTTACACCTTTTGCAAGCTTAGAAGTAAGCGCTCTAGCAAGAAAGTCAAACGATGACAGAACGCACATGGTCGATGTGATTGGAGCAGCGGGTTTGGGCTTGAAAGCAGCTATCACTAAGCAAGTAAGTTTATTATACCAAGTATCAGTAGGTACACCGTTCTATCAAACAGGTCATATTAACTCAAATGCCTTTGATGCGCGCGGATCATACTTTTTGAACTCGTTTGGTATATCATATGCGTTTGGATCAGGCTGTGCAGAAACAAAAGCAACCACGAAAGTATCAGCACCAGTAGATGTAGATACAGACGGAGATGGCGTAGTGGATCGTTTAGATCAATGCCCGGGTGTATTTGGAACGGTAGCAAACAATGGTTGCATCGACCCAGCATTACAGGCGGCAG
>CAYPVA010000194.1:0-3522 GCA_964414045.1 uncultured Lishizhenia sp.
TCAACTTGTTCATCTTTTCGATGCTCTTGCTCGTGTTGGGCTCCAATTATTTCGTACTCTTCTTTGGATGGGAAGGCGTTGGGATGTGCTCTTACCTACTCATTGGATTTCATTACAACGATGCTCAAAAAGGAAAGGCAAATAGTTTGGCAGCTCGCAAAGCTTTCATCATGAATCGTATAGGAGATGCAGGTCTTTTACTCGGTTTATTTATGTTGCTCGGTCAATTTGGCACACTCGAATTCCAGAAAATTGGAATGGCTTTAACCGCACAACCTGCACTTCAAGGTGGGGCAATGATTTTGATCACGCTTTGCCTTTTTATCGCAGCCACCGGTAAAAGTGCGCAAATTCCGCTCTTTACATGGCTTCCTGATGCTATGGCTGGGCCAACGCCTGTCTCTGCACTCATTCATGCTGCGACAATGGTAACTGCCGGTATCTATTTAACGGTACGCTCCAATTTCCTGTTTGAACTCGCACCTTTTACCAAAGAAATCATCTTGTATATCGGTCTTGCAACTACTTTAGTTGCAGCTTTTATGGCCTTGCGTCAGAATGACATCAAGAAAGTTTTAGCCTATTCTACCGTTTCACAATTAGGCCTTATGTTTGTGGCATTAGGTTTTGGTGCATATACGGTTGCCTTATTTCACGTAACCACTCATGCCTTCTTCAAAGCCTTGCTATTCTTAGGTTCAGGATCAGTGATTCACGGAATGCACGAGGAGCAAGACATCCGTAAAATGGGTGGACTCGCTAAACTCATGCCAATTACGCATGTCACTTTCCTCATTGGCACTATGGCAATCGCCGGAATTCCTTTTTTATCAGGTTTTTATTCAAAAGATGAAATCCTAGCGCAAGCGCTGCATCACAACCCCGCAGTTTATGCTATTTTAGTAGTAGCCGTTACCATGACCGCTATCTATATGTTCCGTCTTTATTTCCTGACTTTTCACGGTGCCTTTAGAGGTGGCGACGCCTTAAAAGCAAAAGTGCACGAGAGTGGCTTATCGATGACGCTTCCACTTATGGTTTTGGCATTACTTTCTGTTTTTGGTGGCTTTCTCAATTTACCAGGATTATTCTTCCATGGTGCCGCACATTGGTTTGATCATTATTTGAGTGCTGGTACGTTTGGCTTGTCTGAGGTGCATAATGCACATCTTGATTTCAATACGGCCCTTGGACTCATGATTTTTGCAAGTATCATCGCACTTGGTGTACTTTTTTGGGCCTTACGCAACTACGCTAAAAATGGTGCCCTTGCCAAAGCTGACGACCAAATGAATGCTTGGGAAACGCTTTCTGCTAAGAAATTATACATCGACGAAATCTACGACCTCCTATTTGTACAACCTTTACTCAAATTGTCGCAATTCATTTCAAGTGTGTTTGACATTCAAATTTTGAGAAACGGCGTCTATGCTTTAGCAAATGGTGTGGTCAATACGGCTGCACAGACACGCAAATGGCAAAATGGCTTACTTAGCTCTTATTTATTCTGGATGGTTCTTGGAATCATTTTATTTGTTAGTTATTACATTTTAAAAATCTCGGTTTGGCACTAATTATTTTACTTCCACTCGCTTTTAGTTTGCTCGCTTGGTTTTTGCCAAGTTCCATCACTCGTCTGGTAGGGCTAATCAGTAGTTTTGCGACACTGGCTTGGAGTATAGTACAACTCAGTTCTTTTGACCCTGAAGCCACCCTCTATTTTGACTTAGGTTTACGTATGGTGCGTTTTTCAATGGACAGCCTCGGCTTTACCATGGTACTTCTTACTAATGCGGTTATCTTTTTGATATTTCTAGCCAATTTTCAAAGAAGCATTGTTCACGAAACACGCTTCACCGCTTTGACTTTATTAATGCAGTTTGGCTTAATTGGTATTTTCACAAGTAACAGTATTCTTGGGTTTTATATTTTTTGGGAACTCACTCTGTTACCAGTTTTTCTCATTTTATTTTGGTTCGGTGAATTTGAAAAACAAAAAGCACTCCTTCAGTTCTTCCTTTACACGCTTTTGGGTTCACTTGCTATGCTTTTGTCTGTCATTGGACTCATGCATTATACCAATCAACAAAGTTACGAAGCATTACTAGCCGCTGATCTGAATCAACTTGGCAACACGGGTATCTTGCTCATGGGCGGATTCCTTCTTGCCTTTGCGATTAAAATACCGCTCTTTCCATTCCATACATGGCAAGCCGAAACATACACCAAGGCCCCTACAGCCGGAACCATGTTACTATCTGCCCTCATGCTTAAAATGGCGCTCTTCGGTTTGATCAAATGGGTACTTCCAATTTTTGCCGGAACTGCACTTGACTTTTGGCGTTGGCCAATTATTGTGCTCGGACTCATCGGCATCATTTACGGAGCAGTAATTGCCATTAAGCAGCAAGACCTCAAAACCCTGTTTGCGTATGCCTCTTTGAGCCACCTCGGCCTTATTGCTGCCGGAATCATGCTTGGAGACACCGCAACTACCAAAACGGCTATGTTGCAAATTGTCAATCACAGTATAGTCGCCCTCGGACTTTTCTTAGCTGCTGGTATTGTTGAACAACGCCTCAAAACAAGAGAACTGAGTGCATTGGGTGGCATTGCTAAAATTGCACCTCGTTTTGCTTTTTGGTTTGCTGTTCTGACATTTATTTCATTGTCTGTTCCTTTTACGGCAGGTTTTATTGGTGAGTTCTTTTTGTTAAAATCATTGTTTAACGCGCATGCAATCTCTGGCGTGTTGGCGAGTACAACATTGATTCTAGGAGCAATTTACATGCTCAGAGCTTATCAAGACACTATGTTTGGCCCTACCCAAATTAGCACTTTTGCTGATTTACATTGGTCCGAAATAAGCGTCTTTGCTATTTTAACCATTGTAGCAATTTATCTTGGGCTCTCACCACAATGTCTCACTGATTTCGTAGGCCATAGCCTCGTACAACTCAAACCTTAAGTCAACATCATGGATAGTATTGTCATCATTTTTATTGCCGGGCTCATCGGTCTTTTTGCCGGGATGCGCAAGCAAACCACTCTTTCACTCATCGTCGCTGTCCTAGGACTTATCGGTGGAGGCTTAGCAGCATATTTTAGAGGCGCTTATGTCTCACCTATTCAATCCTACGCAGCACAAGTGCCAACACCACCAATGGTGATCCTATTACTTTGTGGCGTCACGCTTTTGGCGATTTTAGGAGGCTTTCAACGTTACAAACAAGATCCAGAACATACCAGCGATTACTTCGCCCTGATTTTATTTTCCTTGTGTGGCGCTATACTCATGGCGGTTCCCTCAGACCTCATGTTATTTTTCATCGGTCTTGAAATCCTATCTATTCCTATTTATGTGTTAGTAGGCATTGAGAAAGGAAGTAGTCTATCTGCAGAGGCTGCTATCAAATACTTCTTTACTGGTTCTTTTGCATCTGCCATTATGTTATTCGGAATTGCACTGCTATATGGTGCAACAGGAAGCTTTCAATTGGTTGAAATTCAATCAAATTTAGC
>CAYPVA010000195.1:0-3511 GCA_964414045.1 uncultured Lishizhenia sp.
ATACTACAGCATCAGGCGGCGGCGGCGGCGGCGGTTACTTTGGCGGCGGCGGCGGTGGCGGCGACAACTGCTGTACTGGTGCAAATGGCGGCGGCGGCGGCGGCGGCGGCTCGAGCTTTTACCCTGCTGGCGGGACTTGCACGCAAGGCTTTCAGACAGGGCATGGTCAAGTTGTGATCACTTATACTGCAGGTTCAACCTCAATAACTGTAGCTAATACAGGCCCATATTGTGTCGGAGATCAAATCAATTTAACGGCAACCACAGGAGCTCCTGCCTATTCTTGGGCCGGCCCTAACGGTTTTGCATCCAACTTACAAAACCCGAGCATTCCAAGTGCAACTGCTGCTATGGCTGGTGTCTATACACTAACCTATGATGCAGGAGGTTGTATTTCAACTGCAACAACTACAGTAGTGGTTAACATACCTGTTCTACCTACTTTCAATCAAATTGCACCAATCTGTGAGGATGCAAACGCACCAGCCTTTGTCAATAATTCGACCAATAGCCCGTCTATTGCTGGCACATGGAACCCTGCTGCGATCAACACAGCAACCTCTGGCACCTTTACCTACACATTTACGCCTAACGCAGGTATTTGTGCCACACAAACCACTATGAATATTCAAATATTGCCGAATGAACAGGCAACATTTAATCAAATACCTGACTTGTGTATCAATAGCGCAGCACCAGCTCTTCCTGCGACATCTACCAACAATATTCCTTACACAGGAACTTGGAGCCCTGCAACTATTTCTACTGCAGTGGCCGGAACAGCTACTTACACATTTACACCAACTGCCGGTCAGTGTGCTTTCCCTGCAACGATGGATATCGTGACACATGCGCTCACTACTCCTCAATTCAACCCAATGGGTCAAATTTGTCAGTACATGACCAATGTTGTGATACCGACTACCGCAACCAATACAACGAGCTACCTCAATGGCCCGCTCATTACAGGTTCTTGGAATAGCCCAACAGTAGTTACCACCTCTCCTGGGACAGTCAACTACACATTTACACCTGACCCTAACCAATGTGCATCAACGCTTACCTTCCCTATTACCGTTGACCCATTGATTATTCCACAGTTTACCCAGATTCCTCAATTGTGTCAAAACGACGCCAACCCGATTTTCCCTACAACATCTAATAATGTGCCAGGTATTACCGGATCATGGACGCCACCAAACATAGACACCTCCATCCCAGGAATTTTTACCCATACCTTCTTCCCTGACCCAGGACAGTGCGGTGACACGGTCGACATGATCATAACAATTGTCCCTGCAGTACCACCAACATTTGTAGCCGATACACTTTCCGGTTGTAATCCATTGTTGGTAAGCCTGAGCACAATCGGTGCTGTTCAAGGCGCTCAGTATACTTGGTTCTGGAATGGTACAACAATCGGCACCGGTAATACACTCGCTTACAATTTTGACGCCAGTGGTTACCACGACATTACCCTAGAATACAACTTATTGGGCTGTATCGAGACCACTACTTACAACGATTACATCTACATGGAAAATTACCCTGAGGCCTCATTCTCCTGTGTTCCGGGTTCTTTAACTGAAACCACCATGCCGGTGCAGTTTGTCAATAATTCTGTAGGGGCCATCTCTTATTTCTGGGATTTCGATGACCTCACCACTAGCACCGAACAAAATCCAAATCACAATTACGTTGATGTTACAGAAAACTTATTGGTCACCCTCACTGCAAGCACTTCTTTGGGTTGCTCTGATGAATACCAACTTAATATTCCTGTAATTGCAGAGCCTATTTATTACTTGCCAAATACCTTCACACCTGATGAAGATGAACACAACCAAACTTGGCAAGCAATTTTCACTACCGGTTTTGACCCACACTCTTTCCATCTCGCTGTATTTAACCGCTGGGGTGAACTCATCTGGGAAACCTACGATGCGACACAAGCTTGGGACGGAACCTACGGCCCTGACGGAGCTAAAGTACCTGCAGGTATTTATATCTGGAAGCTTCAATTCGAACCAAAAGAAAACGATTACCGCAAGATCGTTTCAGGTCACTTAAACCTCATTCGCTAGTTAACTAGTGCTTATCAAGCAAAAAAGGCGGCCAAATGGTCGCCTTTTTTGTTGTATATCAATTGTTTAAGAAGAAGATAATTTGTTCTAAACTTTGAATCTAATTCATTACTTCTTTCTAAAGAAAATCTTGATTGGTACGCCTTCAAAATCAAAGCGCTCGCGCAATCTGTTTTCTAGGAAGCGCTTGTATGAATCTGGAAGATACTGCGGCAAGTTGCAAAAGAATGCAAACGAAGGCGCGTGTGTGGGCAATTGCTGCACAAACTTGATGCGCACGTATTTTCCTTTTACGGCAGGAGGTGGCGTTTGAGCAATGACCTCGAGCATGACTTCATTGAGCTCGTGTGTTGGGATTTTACGCGTTCTGTTCTCGTATACACGCATAGCTGTTTCAAGTGCACGGTGGATACGTTGCTTATTGAGCGCAGAGGTAAAAATAATTGGTACATCATTGAAAGGCGCTAATTGTTCGCGCAGCAACTCTTCAAATTTGACCATCGTATTTTGATCTTTCTCTACAAGATCCCATTTATTGACAAGTACTACTACACCTTTAGCGTTTTTCTCAGACATGTAATAGATACTGAGGTCTTGTTTTTGGATACCTTCTGAGGCATCGATCATAAACAAACAGACATCTGCATTTTCGATAGTTCGCACGGAACGCAAAACGGAATAATATTCGATGTCTTCTGTTACTTTGGCTTTTTTACGGATACCTGCGGTGTCGATCAGAAGAAAATCAAAACCAAATGCTTTGTAGCGGGTATGTATGGCATCACGGGTAGTACCCGATATGTCTGTAACAATATTGCGTTCTTGCCCCGTTAAGGCATTGACCATCGATGACTTTCCAACATTCGGACGCCCTACAATCGCAATTCTAGGCAAATGATCCTCTTCTCTGACAGATTCATCCTCTTTGTTGAAGTACTTCACGAGTTCATCTAGGATTTCACCCGTTCCGCTACCGTTGGTCGCACTGAGGTCAAAAACATCGCCGAGTCCGAAAGCATAAAACTCCGATGACAAGCCAACTCTTTCGGTGTTGTCCACTTTATTGGCAGCTATCAATACTGGCTTTTTACTCTTGCGAAGCAATTGTGCCACGATTTCGTCCATTTCAACAATGCCTGTCATGACATCTACCATGAAAATAATGACCGTCGCTTCTTCAATCGCGATTTCAACCTGCTTTCTGATTTCACCCTCAAAAATATCCTCTTTGGTTTTGGCGTATCCACCAGTATCGATGACTGAAAACTGATAACCATTCCACTCTCCTTTTCCGTATAGGCGGTCACGGGTAACGCCACTTACTTCTTTGACAATGGCGTCGCGAGACTCTGTGAGTCGGTTAAACAGGGTTGATTTTCCAACGTTCGGACGACCGACTATGGCAACTATATTACTCATTTCTTAAA
>CAYPVA010000196.1:0-3509 GCA_964414045.1 uncultured Lishizhenia sp.
ACAGACAACAAAACCCTACAAGAATTACCCGATCAAAATTTCCGCATTCAAGAAAACCTGCCAGTTGTGGTGCAACGAGATGGACAAAACCCATTTGAAATCGAAAAATTGCCGCAACTCAATTTAAAAGGCATTGTTGGCTTAGAGCGCACGCTCACCCTCACCACTGCAGCCACCTCCAATAACGAACTCACCTCTAACTACAATGTTCGGGGTGGAAATTACGACGAAAACTTGGTCTATGTCAATGGCTTTCAAGTGTATCGGCCTTTCTTGACGCGCAGCGGTCAACAAGAAGGCATGAGTTTCATTCACTCCTCTTTAGTGGAAGATGTCCGTTTCAGTGCAGGTGGTTTCTCCTCGAACTACGGCGACCGCCTCAGTTCTGTTTTGGACATTACCTATAAAACACCCGAAACTTTTCACGCATCTGCGATGGCTTCCTTGCTGGGAGTGGAGGCACATGTGGAAGAAGCAGTCAATCAACGCTTCAATTTTCTGGTGGGTGCGCGTTACCGTTCGAATGGCTATTTTCTCAATTCTTTGCCTACCAAAGGGGCGTATAACCCAGTATTTACAGATGCCCAAATTTTAACCAATTATCGCCTCAATGAAAATTGGACTTGGACCTTACTCGGACATTTTTCGAGCAACACCTATCAATTTGCTCCCCAAACTTCTCAAACCGATTTTGGTACGGCCAATGAAGCATATCGCCTGATGATTTACTTTGAGGGCCAAGAGCGATCTCAGTTTCAGACCCTTATGGGTGGGACCTCACTCAAATATGCCAAAAACAAGACGAAATTAGATTTTTACCTTTCTGGTTTTCAATCTGATGAACGCGAGTATTTCGATATCTTGGGCCAGTACTTTATCAATGAATTAGAGACCGATCCCTCCAAAGAAGAATTTGGAGATTCAATTGCCACTTTAGGCGTTGGTGGCTTTCTAAACCACGGCAGAAACCGACTCAAAGCGCAAATATTATCGGCATATCACAACGGAAGCTACTTGCTTCAGGACGGATTCACCGATGCGCTCAAAAACCACAAACGCTACAGCGAACTCTCTTGGGGTTTCAATGTCCAGAGTGACCAATTCAGAGACCGCCTCAGCGAGTGGAGACTCATTGACTCTGCGGGCTATAGCCTACCACAATCCGTACCAGATAGCATTGTACTGTACGAAACCATCAAAGGGAATTTATCATTGGATGGCTACAGAGCAACCGCTTTTCTGCAATGGTCCAATTCCTGGACGAAAGTCAGTCGCCATAAAATCATTTCGGTCAAGACACCCTACAAAATAGATGGCGAGCGCAGGATTCAGACAGACACCCTGGATATTTCTACTCAAAAATTTAGTTTTCAATTTGGTTTAAGAGGGGGTTATACGAGCATCAATAACGAGCCCTACTTCACACCCCGCATGAGCCTTTCTTATGCACCGGCGGCCTACATGTGGCAAAATGGGCAAGCGGTTCGGCGCGGTTTGCTGTTTAAGTTATCGAGCGGTTTTTATTACCAGCCACCTTTTTATCGCGAATTCAGGACTTTCAATGGACAACTTGCTTTAGGTGTACAAGCGCAGAAATCTTTTCACGCTGTTTTGGGATCTGAGTTCATGTTTCAAATGTGGGGGCGCAGTACGCCTTTTAAACTGAGCTCTGAATTATACTACAAATACCTCTGGGACCTCAACCCCTATGAAATCGAAAACGTCAGAACGCGCTATTATGCCACTAATAATGCGGTGGGATATGCCTACGGTTTTGATGTCAATGTACATGGTGAATTTGTCGAAGGGATTCAATCCTTTTTCAAGTTGGGGCTTTTGTCCACCAAAGAAGATATCAAAGGCGACCAATACACCAATTATTACAATGCGGCGGGCGAACGCATCATTTTTGGGTACAGCGAGGATCAAACCGTCGTAGATTCTGTGGTCATCAATCCAGGATTTATCCCGAGACCAACCGACCAATGGTTTACTTTTGGAGCCCTCGTTCAGGATCAAATGCCCGGTTTTGAAGCCTTCAAAGTTCAAATGGGCTTACAATTTGGCTCGCCTCTTCCCTACGGGCCACCAGATTTTACGCGCTACAAAGACACGCTGCGCATGCGCTCTTATTTCAGAGTAGACCTCGGGCTATCATATGACCTCCTCCACAACAAAAATATGCAGCAAAGCAAAGTTCAACAGAGCGCTCCGCTATTGCACAAAGCCAACAAAGGTTTGGACCAAGCGCTGGTTTCTTTGGAAATATTCAATGTACTAGGCGTGAATAATGTGCTTTCTAAGCAATGGATTCAAGATGTGCAAGGCAAGTTCTATGCGGTACCTAATTACCTGACCCAGCGTCTTTTCAACCTCAAAATAGCATTGGTGCTTTAGTGCCGCCGTTCAAAGCAACTAAGCCATACTGGGCGCAAACAAAAAGCGATTGGGCGATACAAGGCCCGTTTTGACCGCATACATGACAATACCCGCTGTATTTTTCACACCGAGTTTAGCCATAATGTTTTTGCGATGCGTATTGATGGTGTGCTTACTCAGAAACAGTAACTCGGCAATTTGCTCGTTGGTCTGGCCCTCGGCGATCAATGTAATGATTTCGTTTTCACGTTCAGAGAGCGTGATGGGGCCACAATTGAACTCTTCGGTGTTGAGTTCCGAGATATCAATGTTGGCTTTTTGAATGGTTTCTAAGATTTGCCCACAGAAAAATTGCTTGCCTTGCGCTGTTTCTTTGACTGCATCGATGATTTCGGCAAGCTCGCAATCTTTTTTGACATAACTCGTGACGCCAGATTTCAGGGCATCTACAAGGATGGGAGCATGCTGCGCTTCGGTAATGGCTACAAACCGAAGGTCTTTGAATTTACTGAGCGCTTTAGGAACGATATCAATGCTAAAACCATGGGCAGTGAAGTCAATGAGCACTACATCGGCGCCAAAATTTTTAAGTTGGGCTAGTAATTCTTCTTCGTTGCGTGCTTCGCCAACAATTGATATGCCTGCCTGGGCAGCCAAGATGGTTCGAAGACCAAAACGGATCAATTCGTTGCTATCGGCGAGAATGACTTGCATCTTATTTAGAATTATTCTACACAAAGGTACATCCAAATTTGAATTCCTCAAGCGATTTACAGCAATTTTTCTAATGAAATGAATAACAAACAAAAAGGACCTTAACTTTGCCTCATGAAAACGGAAGTAGGAACAGATATTGGCAGCGCACTTACTTTGCTTCAAATGGGGCAGCAAGTTGCGATTCCGACCGAAACCGTTTACGGCTTGGCAGCCGATGCCAATAATGAAGATGCCGTTCTTGGCATTTTTAGTGCAAAAGGAAGGCCGCATGCCAATCCACTCATTCTCCATTTTGCGCAATTAGACCAAGCGCTTCCGTACGTTCAAGATTTTCCAGACATTTTTAAAAGTTTAGCGGAGCATTTTTGTCCGGGGCCACTCACGTTTATTGTTCCCAAAAGCAGTTTGGTCAG
>CAYPVA010000197.1:0-3489 GCA_964414045.1 uncultured Lishizhenia sp.
CCTTGGATGAAGTCAATTTCAATTACTGCAGGTGTAATGAACAGACCTTTTGGTTTTGAAATTCAACAATCTTCAGCAGACAGGGAAACTCCAGAGCGTGCAAGATTCACTCAGATTTTATTGCCGAACGAACGAGACTTAGGTGGCATGATATCGTTTCAACCGGAAAAAGGCAAAAAGCTATACGGTTTGAAAGTTGATGCCGGTTTATACGACGGAACAGGTATTGCCGTGCCAGGAACTGGAAGTTTGAACAGCGCCGGAGTTGTAGAGTTTGATCAATACAAAGATGTTATCGGCAGGGCTCAGTATAAAAGAGCTGCATTCAAAGAAAAGGTAAATTTTGGTTTAGGGGTATCTTCCTATTACGGCGGCAATATGTATCAAAACAACAAAGTTTATACGATGGCAGCAGATAATAATGGTCAAGCCATTTGGGCCATGCAAGATACTACGCAACAAAGTTTCAAAGGAACGCGTTCGCCAAGAAGATATTTTGGTGCAGATGCGCAATTCAGCGTTAAATCGAAATTAGGCACAACTACTTTGAGAGGTGAATACATTACAGGAGTACAATCGGGTCAAATTGATGATACAAGAAGCCCATTAGCTTTACCATCTAAACAAGATACATACATCCGAAACTTTAATGGAGCCTATGCCTATTTTGTTCAAAGAATTGCAAAAACCAAACATGAAGTAGCCTTGAAATATGAATGGTATGACCCAAATACTCAAGTCAATCAGGCGACATTAAACACAACTACAGGTTTTACAAAAGCAGAACTCAAGTACACCATGTTTGGGTTGGGTTACAATTATTACATCAATGACAATTGCAAACTAATGATTTATTACAACTTGGTACGCAATGAAAAGGCACCAAATATTGCTGGGTACGAGCAAGATTTGAAGGATGATGTGTTCACACTTCGCATGCAGTTTAGATTTTAATTGAATCGATAATAAAACAAAAACATGAAATCAGTTATTAGTATTTGCTTATTTTTCTTTTCTTGTTCGGCATTAGCCCAAACTTCTAGTGATAGCACAAAAAAAGCAGCAACGCCCAAAAAATGGTATGAACAAATACAAATGAGAGGCTATATGCAAGTGCGTTACAACGGGCTGCTTGAAACAAATGAAGATTTAGGTTGTGAGCAATGTGATAGAAGTTGGGGTGGTGAGGATGATTTCTTTATTCGAAGAATGCGCGTCATTTTCTATGGCCAACTTTCACCCAGAGTATATTTTTATGTTCAACCTGACTTTGCAAGTTCACCTTCTTCGTCAGCGATGCATTTTGGTCAATTGCGTGATGCCTATTTTGATTTAGGATTTGATAAACAAAACGAATTTAGAGTTCGAATCGGGCAATCAAAGATTCCTTACGGATTCGAAAACATGCAATCCTCACAAAACCGTCTCCCGTTAGACCGCTCTGACGCTTTAAATAGTGCGATAACAAATGAACGCGATTTGGGATTGTTTTTTTATTGGGCGCCTGCAGAAATGCGCAAATTGTTTTCAAAGTTAGTTAGCGAAGGATTAAAAGGTTCTGGAGATTACGGTGTAATTGGAATTGGTGTTTACAACGGCCAAACTGCAAACCGCCCTGAATTGAATGCCAACAAGCATGTGGTTGCCAGAGCAAGTTATCCATTAGCAATTAAAAATCAGGTTATAGAGGCTGGTGTGCAAGCGTATAGCGGTCAATTTACTTTGTTGTCAATATCGAGCGGCGTACAAACAGCAACGGATAAGCTTTACAATGATCAACGAGTGGGCGCAACTTTTGTATTGTATCCAAAACCTTTTGGTGTTTTGGCAGAGTACAATATTGGCAAGGGACCAGAATACGATAAATACACACATTCAATAGTCTCTCAAAATTTACATGGCGGTTATATTTTAGCGAGTTATAAACTAGACTTTAATGGCCACACACTCATTCCATTTAGTAGATTTCAGTATTACGACGGGGGTAAAAAACATGAGCTAGATGCACGTAGTTATCAATTAAAGGAATTGGAGATTGGTGCAGAATGGCAACCAAACAAGAATTTTGAATTGGTGTGCATGTATACATTTTCATCTAGACGATACGAGGATGGTGCTTTACCTATGAATTACCAAAGAGGAAATTTATTGCGCATACAAGCTCAAGTTAATTTCTAACCGAAAATAATGAGATGGTATAAAAAAGGGCGGCCCGCAGGGCCGCCCTTTTATGTTTTATCAACTATAAACTTACTTCGCTGCAGCGTATTTGCTAGCTACGACGTCCCAGTTGATGACGTTGAAGAAAGCAGTGATATAATCTGGACGACGGTTTTGGTAGTTGAGATAGTAAGCATGCTCCCAAACGTCTAGTGCTAAAATTGGTGTACCCTCGCAACCTTCACCCATGAGTGGGTTGTCTTGATTTGGAGTAGAGCAAATTTCAAGCTTACCGTTTGTAACGCATAACCAAGCCCATCCTGAACCAAAACGCGTAGTTGCTGCTTTTGTGAATTCGTCTTGGAAATTTTCGAAAGAACCAAAAGCACTTTCAATTGCAGTAGCGAGCTCGCCACTTGGGTGTCCACCAGCGTTTGGCGCCATTATTTCCCAAAATAGATTGTGGTTCCAAAAACCACCTCCGTTATTGCGAACTGCAGGCTTGTCTTTACAAACTTTAAGAATTTCTTCGATAGAAAGATTTTCAAGTTCAGTGCCCGCGATGGCATTGTTAAGATTGGTGGTATATGCTTGGTGGTGCTTGCTGTGGTGGATTTCCATCGTGCGCGCATCGATGTGTGGTTCCAATGCATTGTAAGCGTATGGAAGTGCAGGTAATTCAAAAGCCATTTTGTATATTTTTTGGTGTTATTAAAAATCTTGAGTCACAAAATTACAACAAAATTCAGGACGCATTGTTCTTGGTGTATCTTTGTAACATGAACCCTGAACGCCCATTATCTGATTGGTTGCCCTTGTCTTTAAAAGATGCCGAAAAACGCGGCTGGGAATCTTTTGACGTCATTCTTATTTCCGGCGATGCCTATGTAGACCATCCGAGTTTCGGAACCGCAGTTATTGGTCGCATCATCGAGAGCGAGGGTTTTCGGATTGGCATTGTAGCCCAACCCAATTGGAAAGACGACCTCCGCGATTTTAAAAAGCTTGGTAAACCCAAATACTTTTTTGGGGTGACGGCCGGATGTATGGATTCAATGGTCAATCATTACACCGCCAACAAAAGACTGCGCTCAACAGATGCCTACACTCCAGGTGGGCAAGCAGGTTTTCGCCCAGATTACGCAAGCATTGTATACAGCAATATCCTCAAAGAAATTTATCCGGACGTGCCGGTTTTGCTCGGTGGTATTGAAGCTTCCTTGCGCCGTGTTACGCACTACGATTACTGGAAAGATCAATTGATGCCTTCCATCCTTGTCGACTCCAAAGCCGACCTATTGGTTTACGGAATGGGCGAACAGCCGCTGC
>CAYPVA010000198.1:0-3452 GCA_964414045.1 uncultured Lishizhenia sp.
AAATTGTCCGTAACTACGACAACAGAGTTGCGATTTTTGAGCGCTTCGGCATCAATAAGCAAATCAAAACCCTATTTGGTAAAAAGGTACCACTCGCAAGTGGAGGATACCTCATTATTGAGCATACTGAAGCCATGCACGTCATTGACGTCAATAGTGGAAACCGCAAAGGCTCCGATGGCCAAGAGTCTAATGCCTTAGCCACCAATATTGAAGCCGCTGAAGAAGTTGCGCGTGTCTTACAGTTGCGCGACATGGGTGGCATCATTTGCGTGGACTTCATCGACATGCATGACCGCGAGAACAACAAGATTCTCTATGATAAAATGAAGGAATTCATGAAATCAGACCGTGCCAAGCACAACATGATTCCACCTTCTAAATTTGGCATCATTGAAATCACACGTCAACGCGTCAGACCTGAAACGGACATCCAAACAGCTGAAACTTGCCCTACCTGTAACGGTAGCGGTGAAGTACAAGCGAGTATCTTATTTGCCGAAGAAATCGAAAACAACCTCGATTATTTGCTCAATGATCGCCGTGAAAAAGGCGTTTCACTCTTAGTGCACCCTTACCTTGAAGCATTCTTCAAAAAGGGAATCCTAAGTAAGCAGTTGCGTTGGTTCTTCAAATATAAAACCTGGATACCGGTGCGTGGCGTAACGGCTCACCACTTACTTCAGTACACTTTTGTTGACAAAGCCAACAACGAAATCCCATTGTAATGACAGCGCCTCGCGCTTATGACCTTGCACAAATGCTTCAGAAAACTGAGGCATTTTGTGCTTATCAGGAGCGCAGTAGCCATGAAGTTTTAGAAAAACTCAAGCGCCTAGGTGCGCAAGAGGGCGAAATCATCCAGGTTATCAACTCCTTGATTGAAAACAAGTTTTTAGATGACGAGCGTTTCGCAAAAGCCTATGCTATAGGTAAATTACGCATCAAACATTGGGGAGTAAATAAAATCAAGCAAGGCCTTCAATTAAAGCGTATTGACCGTAATGTTATTGAGCAAGCGATTCAAAACATGTATCATGAGGAAAACTATTTTGGGATGCTTCAAGATGTTGCTTTACGCAAATGGCAAGAACTCTACAAAGAAAAAGACCCCTGGATACGCAAGCAAAAGCTGTTTCGCTTCTTGGCATCCAGGGGTTTTAATTACGACGAATTTTCAGATCTGAAATTCGACTAGTTATTTTTTAGTTTGGGTGGATCATTTGATTGGCACCGTTGATCCAGTTGTTTGGACCTCCAGCTTCGTATCCTTTAGAACCGATAGGCGCTAAATTCAATTTACCATCACCCATTTTATCAGGCTTCACAAACCAGCAAGTAGGGTAACCACGCACACCAAATTGCTGCTGTAAATTGCGGTTTTGGGTTTTGATTGCCTCTGTTTGTGGTTTCGAACGCGGAAAATCAAGTTCAACTAAAATGACATTTTCTCTTGCCCATTTTTCAAATTCAGGCGTTTTGAAGACCTCATTTTGTAAACGGTGGCACCAACCACACCAGTCAGAACCTGTAAAGAACAACATCATTGGTTTGTTTTCTTTCTTCGAGATTTCTGCTGCTTGGTTGATATCGGTGTACCAAGTTATAATGGCTTTCTGAGCAAAGCTCAATTGACCAACCATTAAAAGTGTAAATAGGGCGATTGCTTTCATGTATTTTTTTTCTAAAGTTAAGGATATTGTCCACAATGACAAAAACCGTGCAAAACATCAATTTGGTCTTTCGAAAAAAAAATAATCCTATATTCGTTTCAAATTACTACCTATGAAACTACAACTACTACTCACTTTTTTAGTGTTTAATGGACTGATATTGGCCCAATTACCTACCCAAACAGTAAGAGGATCAGTCTTTGATAGCGAAACAAATTATCCACTGAGCGGGGCGAAATTACTCATCGAAGTTGGCGCTCAAAAATACATGGTGGCCTCTAGTGCAGATGGCACATTTAACATTGCTAAAGTCCCAGTTGGGAAACATCAATTAGTTGCAAGTGCGGCATTTTACGATTCAAGAACATTAACAATTGAGGTTACATCAGGAAGAGAATTGGTACTTCAGATTCCCCTTCAAGAAAAGGTTTCTCAGCAAAAAGATGTACGTGTTGTAGGAAGAAAACAAGGTGAAGTGCTCAACGAAATGGCAGTGTTGTCGGCACAACAGTTTAGTGTTGAGGAAACGAATCGCTATCCTGGTTCTCGTATGGACCCTGCTCGTATGGCTTCAAATTTTGCCGGAGTGAATGGTGCAGACGATTCAAGAAACGACATTGTTGTACGCGGAAATTCTCCATTGGGAGTTATTTATCGCGTAGAAGGCATCGACATCCCTAATCCGAATCACTTTGCCATATCAGGTACTTCAGGCGGCCCCGTCTCCCTATTAAATAACAAAATGCTTGCTAACTCTGATTTTTTCATGAGTGCATTTCCAGCTGAATATGGCAATAGTCTGTCAGGTGTGTTTGATTTGAAATTGCGCAATGGAAATAACAATCAGCATGAATTTACAGGACAGTTTGGTCTACTTGGAACAGAATTCCTTGCTGAAGGCCCATTAAGTAAAAATAGTAAATCGAGTTACTTGGTGATGGGGAGGTATTCTACCCTTACCATTTTCCAAAAATTAAACATCAATTTAGGGACAGACGCTATTCCTAAATATTATGATGGCGCCTTTAAGTTCAATTGGATTTTGAAAAACGGAGGTCAATTAGCCTTATTTGGCATGGGAGGAAGCTCTGATATCGCTATTAAAATTTCAGATTTTAAAGAATACACCGAAGATTTATATGGAGAAGGAGACCGCGATCAGTATTTCGGCACAAGCATGGTAACCTCTGGTTTGAATTACAAAAAGAGCATCAGCGAAAAGACATTTATTTCCTCAACATTGGCGTTTAGTCAAGAAACGCAAAGAACTAATCATGATTATTTGAGAAACAGACGCATTGATACCCTTACCAATGAAATCATTTATGATTCTATTTATCCAATGATGGCCTATAAATTCAAGGTCCAAAAATTAAGTGGTTACACTGCCGTAAATCATAAATTTAACAAGCAACATTTATTGAAAGTAGGATTGAGTTTTGACTTGATTTCGATGAACTTTCTAGACTCTTGTTTATACAATTTGGATGTTCCTGATAATTATGAGTTGCGCTGGGACTACAAAGGCTCTGCCGCCATTATTCAACCTTTTGTACAGTGGAAATGGCGTGTTTCTGACAACATGGATGTAACTGCTGGTATCCATGCGCAGTACTTTACGCTTACTAATAGCATCAGCCCATTCGAACCGCGTGTGGGTTGGAAATACCGCATGGACAATGGCCAGGCTGTTTTTGCAGGTGGTGGAATGCACAGTATGATTCAGCCTTACTATACCTATGCTTACAAGGTTTTACCAGGTGTTTCAAATCCAAATAG
>CAYPVA010000199.1:0-3413 GCA_964414045.1 uncultured Lishizhenia sp.
TTTGAGTGAAATTAATGAATTAATGGCTAGGATTGGCATAGCGCTGAACGTCTTCGGTGGTGATGTTTTGTTCACTGAGTATGACAAGCCTTTCAATGATGTTGCGCAATTCGCGGATATTACCTGTCCAATTTAGATTTTGAAGTGCCGAAACAGCGGCATCATCTATAGTTTTCGTAGGTATTCCGTGATCTTGACAAATTAAATTCAAGAAATGGTTGGTTAAGAGCGGAATGTCCTCACGGCGCTCATTGAGCGAAGGTACGTGAATCAGAATCACTGCCAGGCGATGAAAAAGGTCTTCGCGGAAACGTCCTTCTTTGATTTCGGTGCGCAAATCTTTGTTGGTAGCGGCTACAATGCGGCAATCTACCTTGATATCTTTTTCACCTCCTACACGTTGAATGAGATTTTCTTGTAAAGCCCTAAGTACTTTTGCTTGGGCCGACAACGACATATCTCCAATTTCATCTAGGAAAAGTGTTCCGCCTGAGGCGAGTTCAAATTTACCCTTGCGATCCTTGACAGCCGAAGTAAAAGCCCCTTTTTCATGACCAAACAATTCACTTTCGATGAGTTCTGCAGGAATAGCCGCACAATTGACTTCTATGAAGGGGGCTTTATTGCGAGTCGATAAATCGTGTAAAGACCTTGCAACCAATTCTTTACCCGTACCGTTCTCACCTGTTACTAAAACGCGTGCATCGGAAGGGGCTACTTTTTCTATCATGGCCGTGATCTCTAATATTTGAGGTGTTTGGCCAATGATTTTAGTCCCTTTGATTTTCTTGACGACTTGCTTTAATTGGACGGTTTCTTGAACCAAGTTGTTGCGGTCCTTGACTTGTCTGAGCAAGACTAAAATGCGGTTGAGATCTAGGGGTTTTTCAATGAAATCAAATGCACCGAGTTTGATGGCACCAACGGCTGTTTCAACGGTTCCGTGGCCTGAAATCATGACTACCGGCGTTTCAATGCCCATTTTTTTGATTTGTTCGAGCAGTTCAATGCCATCCATTTGAGGCATTTTGATATCAGAAAATATCAAATCGAAGTTTTTTTGACCCAATTGTTGCAGCGCTTGTGTGCCACTCTCGGCCTCTTCAACCTGACAATTTTCAAACTCTAATATTTCTTTGAGTGCTCGGCGAATGGCGCGCTCGTCGTCGATGAGTAAAATTTGCATGGCTATTTGACTGTGCGTTCTAACATGGGTACAAATTTAAAAGTACCAAATTCTGTGATTTGAATATCTGCTTCGTTGATTTTTTGAATCTTGAGCATTTTTTGTTCAGCACCCTCACCTACCGGAATAATCATGAGGCCACCTACCTTGAGTTGTGCCAATAATTCTTGAGGTATGTCTGGAGCGCCGCAGGTGACTAAAATACGATCATAGGGCGCATAAGCTTTATTACCTTTATAGCCGTCGCCAAAAAAGAGACTGGCATTGAATTTAAAAAAATCGAGTATCCTGCGTGCTGAACGATGCAAGGGCTGGTGTCTTTCGATGGAATATACGCGTGCGCCCAACTGACACAAAATACAAGTCTGAAAACCTGAACCCGTGCCGATTTCTAGCACTTTCATGCCTTTTTCAAGTTCAAGAAGCTCTGTTTGAAAAGCCACCGTAAAAGGATGTGAAATGGTTTGCCCCGATCCAATTTGAAAAGCCATGTTGGTGTATGCTTGTTCATCAAAAGCGAGGTCTAGAAAAAAATGACGCGGTATGGCATTAAATGCCTCCAAAATTCTGGTGTCTTGGATGCCCATACTTGCCAATTCCGCGATAAGCTGCCGACGGCGGCCCTTGTGCTTGAAGGTATCTTTGAGATGCTCCATAAATTTCCTTTAGAGCGCTACACCTACTGGGCAGTGGTCAGAACCTAAAATATCATTGAGAATAAAAGCTTCTTTTATGGCTGATTGAAGCACTGCACTGGCTAAAAAATAGTCAATACGCCAGCCCACATTTTTTTGACGAGCGCCTGCACGGTAGCTCCACCACGAATATTTAACTGCATCAGGATTCAAGACCCTAAATGTATCTATTAAACCAGCATTGACATAGGCATTCATGCCATCAATTTCTTCTTGCATGTAGCCTGCCGCTTTGTTATAATTTTCTTTTGGACGCGCTAAATCAATGGCTTGATGTGCCACATTGAAGTCACCGCATACTAAAACTGGTTTTTGGAGTTCTAGATTTTTAAGATATGCTAAAAAGGCTGCATCCCAGGTCTGACGATAAGCCAAACGGAGTAATTCGCTACCTGAATTGGGCACGTATACCGTGATCAAGAAAAAATCAGGGTACTCCGCGCAAATGACACGGCCTTCGGTGTCGTGTTCCGGGATCCCAATACCGTAGGTTACGTTCAGTGGATTGGTTTTACTTAAAATTGCGGTTCCTGAGTATCCTTTGCGCTCGGCACTTGAGGCAAACACATGGTAACCTTTCAGATTCACAACTGCATCTTGAACCTGCTCAGGCGTTGCTTTTGTTTCTTGCAAACAAATGATATCTGGATTAAGCGCTTGCATATCAGTAATAAAAGTTTTACCGACAACTGCGCGAATACCGTTAACGTTAAAAGAAATGATGTTCATGCCTCAAATTTACTAAAATTTGAGGCGCAAAAAGGAGTATAACAATGGTATTTGCTGCTCATTTCCGATGAAACACCGCATTTCTTGTCCGAGTTGTAAAACAGGGCCAAATTGCTTGATGTAACCTAAAGAAAAAGAGCCGAAATAAGGGCTTCCAAAATGACTAACCACATGCCTCGGATCGACAAAGGCTTCTATTCTGCTATTTAGAGACCAATTTTTTTCAAATGACCTACGCACTTGCAAATTTGCCTGTCCCCAATAGCGATTGGCATAAAGTATCAATGTGCTATCGTCTTGACTTCGTTGAAGGCCCATAAAGGCACATGCTTGCCATTCATAGTTACCTTTTTTATAACCAATATTGACTTCCTGAAAATAGCGCCAACGGTCTTGAGCTGCTTCAGCCGTGAGTTTTCCTCTCGGAGCAACATCACCATAAAAATGACTCCAATTCAAAGACCATGTATCAAATTTCCATTGTAATAGCGCTCCGATACTTGGTCGGACTTGCGTAAAACTGAGCCGCTGCCAACCGTTTGTTAAAAAAAATTGCGCGTTAAATTTGTCTGAAAATTGCTGTGAAAAACGCAATCCTGCCACATAATAAGGCACATATTCTGCGGAAAGACTTCGGGTATACAAGAGTTGGTCTACACCCCGAGGTGTTTCTTGGGTATAGGGCGAACTGAAACTCCCATAAGCCAACTTGCTATTTTTGAATTTCAGTTCGGCATATGCTTCATAGACATTTCTGCGCCAATATGCTTCTGAGGAATAATTTCTGCGCATATAAGAGCCCA
>CAYPVA010000200.1:0-3385 GCA_964414045.1 uncultured Lishizhenia sp.
TGCAATTTTGACAATATTGCGGATCCTCCAATTTTTTATCGTTTCGCATGATTTCCACTGAGTGCTGACAATGATCACAAGCATAAACTTGATAGCGATAGCTAGATGTAGGTTGGCCACACCATTCGCAATCAAGTTCCCCAATCAATGCCTTGATTGAAAAATCTGGATACGCACATTTAGGACACAATGACGTGAGTCTTTTGATCAGGTCTTGCGTTGCTAAGCCAATGTTTTTTTGACGCAATGGATTTTGATGTGCACGCAGGTCAGTTTCTATTTCCCAATTTTCAAATTGGGAAACGAGTTTGTACAGGACCTCTTTATCTTGAATGCCTTTTTGAATGACATTATTCTGAGTCAAATCCCTAAAAACCATCCCTTGCTGCGGGAATCCATTTTTAGAAAGAAAGCCCATTAATTGCGCTTTATCGCCAGAAGAGATAGAATCATGGGTTAGCGCTGTAATGCTGCTCTTGGCATAAATCTCTATTTGACGTTCCAAATCAATGTAGCACAACCATTCTTCATTGACCTGAACAAATGGAATCATAGGATGTGCGCCAAAAGAACCCTCACTTGCGATGCCGATTTTCTGACCGCTATGAATTAATCCTTGCAAGCATTTTTCCTTAACCGTAACTTTCGGACCTTCGACGCGTGGTACTTCACCTGCAAATGTGCCAAACTGATCTGTATCAAAACGTTGAATTACCTCAACTTGAATCCCAATGGAAGCGAGGAGTGGAGCGATGATACGCTCTTTATGATGCTTGCTGACCAACAATACTTTGGAGGCTAATACTTCCATGTATCTGAAGCTTTAATTCGGCGTCTGAATTTTTGAATTGATCGAGGAGTTGCGATTTCATTGCTTTGAGCTCTTGAATTCTTAGCAAAGCCTGCGGATCTTCTGTTCCAAACATTTCTCGATGTGCCGTTGTTTTACGGGTATGGAATGAAATCTTTTGTTGAAGGAGGTTGCATATAAGTTCTAGCCCCTCTTCAACAGTAAATTCTCCATTTATTAATTCGAGTTGATTTTGCATCCCATTAATTTTCTTGCAAATTTGGCACATTTATTGCATAAGTAAATATATAATAATAATATTGCAAGCATTAAAAAACGTTATGAACTACACACTCAATCAACTCCGTATTTTTTTAAAGATTGTCCAAAAAGAAAGCATCACACGCGCAGCTGAAGAACTTTTCTTAACCCAGCCGGCTGTATCCATACAGCTAAAAAACTTTCAGGACCAATTTGACATTCCACTCACCGAAATCGTCAATAAAAGATTGTATGTAACCGAATTCGGCAAAGAAGTAGCAGTAGCCGCTGAAAAAATACTCGAAGAGGTTTATGCCATCAATTACAAGACAGCGCAGTACAAAGGACAGTTGAGTGGCCGCCTACGCATCAGTGTTGTATCAACAGGCAAGTATGTTATACCGTATTTACTTGCAGATTTCATGAAAGCGCATCCAGGTGTTGAATTAGTATTGGATGTATCCAATCGTGCCAATGTCGCGCTTAATTTGGAGCGCAATGAAACCGATTTCTCGCTGGTTTCTGTTTTGCCTGATCGTCTCAATTTGGAGCAAATATCATGTATGAAAAACCAATTGTTTTTAGTGGGCAATACCTCACTCATGATCGATCAAAAAAATTGGAGAAAACAACTAGAAAGCCTAACATGGGTTAAACGCGAAGCAGGTTCAGCAACACGCAAAGCAATGGATGATTATTTAGCGAGTCATGAAATACATGTACGAAGAAACATTGAACTCACAAGTAATGAAGCCGTAAAACAAGCCCTCATTGCTGGTTTGGGTTATTCAATCATGCCGTTGATAGGTATCCGTAATGAATTGAAATTAGGAGACTTGACAATCATTCCTATACCTGATTTACCACTTGAGTCTACTTGGCGAATTGTTTGGCCAAAAGGCAAAAAACACAATGGAGTAGCACTGGCATTTAAAGAATACCTTGAACAAAATATGTCCAAGATTATTGAAAAGAATTTTGGTTTTATTGATGGGCTTTCTGCTGTTCCAAAATCCATGCTCTGACCCATTGCATGAGTTGAGGATCCAAAGTTTGTTCCAGGCTGGCATATTCATTTAAATCACAGGTCTTGCATTGTTGAAACAAATGATTGGTGCCTTCAAGTAAGTAAAATGTGCTTTTCTCCAAAGCAGTTTTTGTTAAATTATTTCTGAAACTCTCTTGGTTACTCATCGCAGGAACTTGAATATCTTTTGTGCCGTTGATGATTAAAAATGGCAAATTGAGTTGAGCCAGATAGGCGCGACTTTCAAAGGCCAAGAACTCTCGGGCCCAAGCATTATTGAAAAAAGCACTCATTTGTTCGGTAAGATCTTTTTGAGTGGCACCGTCCAATAGTTTTTTAGGAATGCTATCCCAACAACTAGTTAGCCATGCATTGTACTTAATAGAAAAATCGTTTTCAGTACTATTGAGTGCAATTTCGGCTCCTGCTTCGTAAAAACGCTGATTCCAACGACTTTCTTCTTCAGAATAACCGCTTGCTTTCGGAATCAAGTATTGTTGTTCTATCAATACTTCTTTACCACTATTCCCAACAGAAGCGGCTTCAATTATTCCGGCTATATCTTGCGTTTGAACGGCAGTTCTCAATGCGGTCATGCCGCCTTCTGAGTGTCCGTAGATATAAA
Organism: uncultured Lishizhenia sp.; assembly: GCA_964414045.1. Taxonomy (GTDB): domain Bacteria; phylum Bacteroidota; class Bacteroidia; order Flavobacteriales_D; family Crocinitomicaceae; genus UBA952. Next base: position 2,704 of record CAYPVA010000200.1, read on the forward strand.
TTTGGGCATTGGGGTAATCTTTTTTAAGTGTTTTGATCACGGCCAGCAAATCGTTGGCAAAATCAGTTTGCGTAGCCTCTTGAAATTTCCCTGAACTCTTGCCAACGCCTCGGTCATCGTAGCGAAATGAGGCAATTTGATTGCGGCCTAAGTGATCTGCCAAAACCCAAAATGGTTTGTGTCCTAAAATTTCACAATTGCGGTCTTGGGCACCTGACCCCGATACAAGTATTACCAAAGGAAAGCTACTTTTTTTCTCCAATTCGGGCATAATGAGTGTACCAGCTATTTGGATTTTTTTAGTGATTTTGATCAGGAGCTCTTGCTCTAAATACGGGAATGGTGCCTTTGGGTCTTGAAATTTCCCCTGTACTGCTTTAAGCGCTTGAACTTCTTTGTAGAAAACAGCATCCCATGTCAAGCCTGATTGCGACATTTTACCAACTAAAGAATCTCCCTTCAGTTTTGCACTATATGTGAGCCCGATCATTTTCCAGCTGAACCACAAACTGTCCGAAAAAAGGGCAAAATCTTCCATCGATTGTGGCTTCATCTTGGGCTGATCAGGAATACTTATGGTTATGGAGCCATCTCGGCCAATGCCTTTAACCTCTAGGTCCATGAGTAAGGATTTGCCGGCTACTTGAAAGTTACTGTGCCAAACACCTTGAATTTGTGAATG
>CAYPVA010000201.1:0-3383 GCA_964414045.1 uncultured Lishizhenia sp.
AAAATGAAGAGGGAACTAAATTGAGTGTGAACCACGACTTTTTAGGCACAACCATCACCTACATCGGATATCTATTGATGGCATTGGCCATGATCTTGTCATTATTTGCACCTGCTGGGCGCTTCTATTACTTGGGGCAACAGCTTCTAAAACTCAAAAATAAAAAAGCAGCTTTGGGCGTTGTACTCATCCTCGGAAGCACCACTTTATTGGCGCAACACCAGCATGCCAAACCCGTTCATCACGAGGTAAGTATCGCACATTCGGAAGAACTTGCATCGCTGCTTGTTCAGGACTATGAAGGGCGCATCGTTCCATTTCATACGCTTGCCGATCAACTGACAAGAAAACTTACACACAGTAATCAATACAAAGACCTCAACGGCGTGCAGTTTATTTTAAGCATGCATATGTATCCTTCTTATTGGGTCAATCAGCCTTTCATTCAAGTTCCAAGAGCACTCAGAGACGCTTTAAAACTAAAGGAGTATGCCACTATGATGGAACTCACATCAAATGGAGAATTCAAATGGATGGCGGCCTATAAAGAAGCACACCAAAAACTTGAATCACAACGCAATGAATTTGATAAAAAGCTCATTAAACTCAATGAGAAATACGAGGTTGCCAATAACATTTTTATGTGGCAATTTATGCGTGTGATACCTCTTAAAAACGACCCAAATAATACTTGGTATGTCCCACTCAGCATGGAACTCACTCAAAAAGATTCTATTTCTTCTAAGCCTTTTCTCAACTATTTAGCAGCCGTACATGCAGGGGGTGAAAAAAATTCTTTCGGTGAGGCCACAGACCTTCTTAAAAATTTCAAGGCATTTCAGCGAAACGTAGGAGCTAAAGTTGCTCCAACTGAAAGCATTGTAAATCTAGAAATCAGCTACAACAAGATGCAGATTTTTAAACGATCTTATCAGCTGTACCTCCTAGAGGGATTGCTACTACTCATTGTGTTTTTTATCGGAATCTTTATTCGCAAGCCTGACAACACCGAAAAATTCAAATGGCCCAAACGCATTTTAATTGGTTTAGTCATCCTTACCTTCTTCTATCATGGTGCGGGCGTGGGTATGCGTTGGCTCATATCAGGGCATGCGCCGTGGAGCAATGGCTACGAGGCCATCGTATTTATTGGTTGGGTAACCATGATAGCGGGTTTCATTTTTGCAAGAAAAAATCAAGTCGTTTTAGCAGGCGCTGCTATTCTTGCTGCACTCATGTTGTGGGTGACGGAAATGAACCTCATGGATCCTGAAATTACGCCATTGGTTCCGGTCTTGAAATCTTATTGGCTCATGATCCACGTTGCTATTATCACAGGTAGTTATGGCTTTTTGGGGCTGGCTTGCATTTTAGGGCTGATTAACCTCAAATTGTACATTCTTCAAACAGAAAGAACAGCACCGCTGATCCGCATCAACATCCAGGAAATCACCGCTATTTCAGAAATGACAATGACGGTTGGTCTTTATATGCTCACTATTGGAACTTTTCTGGGCGGTGTTTGGGCCAATGAATCTTGGGGGCGCTATTGGGGCTGGGATCCAAAAGAAACATGGGCTTTAGTTTCCGTACTTGTTTATGCAGTCATTTTACACTTCCGCATGATTCCAGGATTGCAGGGCCGTTTCTTGTTCAACGCACTTTCTTTCTGGTCATACTCAGCTATCTTGTTTACTTTCTTTGGTGTCAACTTCATGTTGGTAGGCTTACACAGTTATGCGCAAGGTGAAGGTCTCAATCAATTCCCTACATGGCTCACCATCCTCATTGTAATTTTAGCCATTTTTACTTTTGTTTCTTATCTTCGAAATCGACAAATGGAGAAAAAACAAAAGGCAGCTTTGTTGCAATGATGATGACACCTGAGCGCATACTTTACGAAGACAACCACGTCATTGTGGTCAATAAATTACCGTCTGAACTCACTCAAGGAGATAAGACCGGAGACCAAACACTTCCCGATGCGATCAAGTTATATTTGAAAGAAAAATACCAAAAACCTGGCAATGTGTTTTTAGGCGTGGTGCATCGTTTGGATCGCCCTACAAGTGGCGCTTTAGTTTTTGCCCGAACAAGTAAAGCCCTCGAAAGACTCAATGCACAATTCAGAGACAAAGAAACAAACAAAGTTTATTGGGCTATTGTGAGTCAAAAACCAAGCAAAAATCAAGGTGAACTTGTTCAATTTCTGAAAAAAAACGAGACTCAAAATAAAAGCTATGTGGTTGCAGAAGGTACGCCGGGCGCCAAAAAAGCCATCTTGCACTATCAACTCATCGGAAGTTCTGAGCGCTACTTTTTGCTTGAAATCAAATTAGAAACAGGCCGACACCATCAAATCAGGTGTCAACTGGCCCATATGGGTTGCATCATTAAGGGCGACCTCAAATACGGAGATAAAAGATCTAATCCGGATGGCTCCATTTGTTTGCACGCAAGGACACTTGATTTTCAACATCCTACTTCTAAAGAAACAATAGGCGTGATAGCACCTCTTCCGAATTTAGGTATCTGGAACGCTTTTGAAGCATTCAGCGCCCCAACATCTTTAAAAAAGTAAGCAACATTATTTTGAGATCTGCCGAAAGTGTCGGCTTGGCCAAATAGCGTTGATTCAATTCGATTTTAGCAGGCATGACTTCTTCGATATACGCTTTTTCCGGGTCTGTAGCCTGCGCTAAAATTTCATTTTCATGGAAGTATGCAATACTGGCATAATCTGTTATTCCCGGTTTGACTGTCAATATTTTAAGTTGTTCCTTGGTGTAAAGCGCCACATATTTTGACACCTCTGGCCTGGGCCCAACAATACTCATGTCGCCTTTCAATACATTGATGAATTGCGGAAATTCATCGAGTTTGAACTTTCTAATAAAGTAGCCCACCTTCGTAATGCGCGGGTCTCTGGAACCTACGGTTAATTGACCGAGTAATTCGGCATTGATGCGCATGGATCTGAACTTGATCAAAGAAAAAAGCTGCTGATCACGACCCACCCTTTCTTGATAATAAAATACGCCTCCCTTGGATTCGATCACAATTAGAAATGCCAAAAGAAGTCCTATTGGAAAAAACAATACCAATACTATTAAGGAAACAAGGACGTCAAAGGCTCTTTTCATCGTAACTTAGTGCGACAAAACTAACAAAATCAACTGATTTGCTCGACATCCAACAAATTAATCAACAACTCGCACATCCTGATTTCAGATTGCAGACTATTGCACAACTGCAAAAAGACTTTGACCGTGCACAAGTAGCGGTGAGTTTCTCTTTTGATGAGCTATTGCAACAACTCGAAGTAGCTTTGAACGGGCTTTCAGAACAACATTTGAAGCAATTACTTTACTTGATTGATGTTC
>CAYPVA010000202.1:0-3383 GCA_964414045.1 uncultured Lishizhenia sp.
CTGCCGCCTGTAATGCTGGGTCGATGCAACCATTGTTTGCTACCGTTCCAAATACCCCCGGGCATTGATCTAAACGATCCACTACGCCATCTCCGTCTGTATCCACATCTACTGGTGCTGATACCTTCGTGGTTGCTTTTGTTTCCACACAGCCTGCTCCAAAAGCATACGATATACCAAACGAGTTCAAAAAGTATGATCCGCGGGCATCAAAAGCATTTGAACTAATATGACCTGTTTGATAAAACGGAGTTCCTACTGATACTTGGTATAATAAACTTACTTGCTTGCTGATAGCTGCCTTCAAACCTAAGCCCGCTGCTGCTATCACGTCTACCATGTGTGTTCTGTCATCATTTGACTTTCTAGCTAGACCACTTGCTTCTAAGCTCGCAAAAGGAGTAAAGATGTTTGCTAACGGTTTTGCCAATGAATAACGCAAGCCTAAGCCTGCACTTAAGTACTTCATGTCTACTCCACTTTTTACCGCGTTCAAACTAGGGGAAGTCGTGTATCCGCCTAAGCCCGTTAACACCACTTCTACATTTGAATTAATGGCATGCGTTACTTGCAGGCCTGCGTGTGAGTACACTGGACGTTTACCAGATTCAATAAGGGAATTAGTTAACCATAAATTAGAGGTTCCTCCTAGTACACTTACGCTATTCTTATAGGTCTGTGCACTTACTTGTGATACCATCCCGCATGCTACTAATAATCCTAAAACTACCTTTTTCATATCTGTTTATTAAAATCTATTTCAATTATTGATTCCTATTTTCCCTCCTTGTTAAACACGTAAAAACGTAAGGCTAATTCATGTGTGTTACTTGCCATCTTGCTTATCGCAGAAGTAGGAACTTCGTACACATAGCCTAAATACAATTTAGGACTTACCTGTACCCCTAAACGAGCCCCGTAACTGTCTTGTGAACGAAAACTTGCTCCGATGTCAAACTTCTCTAAAATATTGGCCGCTACGTTCACGTCCCAGCTCGTTGGTGCATCAGGAGAAATACGCGCTAACGCACTTGGATATAAGTTAATCGCATCATTTAGCTTCACCTTAGTCCCAGCCATCGCATAGTAATATGCCACGTCTTTATAAGCCCCATTTTGTGAACCAAAATCATAGTTTAACACCCTTGGTTGCGCAATACTGAAAAACAATCCATCCTCTCCTTTGCTCAAACGAATACCCCAGCCCGTATTCGTCTTCATCCCAGTAGAGCGATCTCCTTGGAACATCGGATCCACGTTGCTAATTAAACGCAAAGCAGAAAAATTAACACTCATACTCGACATACCTAAACGCACACCTCCAGATAAATTCCAGTCTTGTGATAACTTAATGTGGTAAGCAAAGTCCCCCGCAATAGTGGCTGTCTTCACTGGCCCCGCTTGATCGTTAATCATGACAAAACCTACTCCCTTGTTTGCTCCATACTTGATGTTTCCTGTCATCGAAAACGTCTGTGGAGAACCTTCCATCCCCATCCACTGTTGACGGTTAATCAAAATGAACTCCGAGTGCTTCGTGCTTCCGGACTGCGTCGGGTTAATGATTTGAGGGTTGAATCGATACAAGGAATACATCGACTCTAATTGGGCTTGTGCTACAGGACCCAATACCATCAAAACTAAGACTAATACTATTTTATAATTCTTCATTACAGCTATTTCTAGTTTTTATTATTGTGCTAATCGGCTTATGTAAATAAACGTGTTAACAGTAGGTTTCACTCCAAAGAAGTCCACTACATAATAGTAAACTCCATCTGGCAATAATTCGCCGCTGTTATTTGTCCCTGCCCAATCATTCTGATAATTCGATTGCTCATAAACCACTATGCCACTGCGGTTGTATACCGTTAACTTATTCGGCTGCGTAGCTAATACCCCCGGTACAATCAACAAATCATTCTCTCCATCGCCATTAGGTGAAATACCTTGTGGAGTGAAGGTCGTACAAACATCTTTGTCTAGTCGATTTGGAATACCATCTCCATCACAATCTGGTAATGCTCCATAGTTAATCGTCTCTTCATTAATGTCTAGAATTCCATCACCATCGCAATCGGTATCGCGGTAATCTGGTGTACCATCCCCATCCAAATCTGGAATGTTGGCTCCTTTGATGCGACTATAGCCTTCTAAGTAATCCGAGAATCCATCGCCGTCTGCATCCGCGAAACTCGCTTTGCTATTTGGATTCGTACCTTGGTAAATCTCTACATAATCAGGTACACCATCTCCATCCGTATCTCTTCTAGAGGTAGCATCCGTAGGAGAAGTCCCTTGTACTTTCTCTACATAATCAGGCACGCCATCTCCATCGGTATCAATCGCTGATGTGGCATCATTTGGATCTGTCTTTAACTGCTGCTCCACATAATCTGGAATACCGTCACCGTCAGTATCCTGACCATCATATGCTTTTGCTGGATTCGTACCTTGCTTGATCTCAATATAATCTGGTACTCCATCACCATCCGTATCCTTCGCATCATAGGCTTTCAATGGATTCGTACCTTGCTTGATCTCAATGTAATCTGGCACTCCGTCTTTATCCGAATCCTGCCCATCATACGCTAATGAAGGATTCGTGCCTTGCTTAACCTCTATGTAATCTGGTACGCCGTCGCCATCGCTATCCTTACCATCATAAGCTACTGCTGGATTCGTGCCCTGAGCAACTTCAATATAATCAGGTACCCCGTCGCCGTCGCTATCCTTACCATCATAAGCTAATGAAGGATTCGTGCCTTGCTTAACCTCTATGTAATCTGGTACACCATCACCATCCGTATCCTTACCATCATAAGCTACTGCTGGGTTCGTGCCCTGTTTGATCTCTATGTAATCAGGTACGCCATCTCCATCTGTATCTTTCGCATCTGCATTGCTAGTTGGGCTTGTACCTTGGGCTACTTCAATATAATCAGGTACGCCATCACCGTCGGTATCAATTATATTATCTCCAGGTACTGAAGGATTTGTTCCTTGGATCACTTCAATATAATCTGGTACGCCATCACCATCGGTATCTTTCGCATCTGACGCACTCGTAGGTGAAGTTCCTTGCTTAACCTCAATGTAATCAGGTACTCCATCGCCATCTGTATCCTTCGCATCTGATGCATCTGTAGGAGATGTACCTTGCTTAACTTCGATGTAATCTGGTACGCCATCGCCATCCGTATCCTTCGCATCTGATGCATCTGTAGGGGATGTTCCTTGTTGTACTTCAATGTAATCTGGTACGCCATCGCCATCCGTATCCTTCGCATCTGATGCATCTGTAGGGGATGTTCCTTGTTGTACTTCAATGTAATCTGGTACGCCATCGCCATCCGTATCCTTCGCATCTGATGCATCTGTAG
>CAYPVA010000203.1:0-3350 GCA_964414045.1 uncultured Lishizhenia sp.
GATAGTTTGGTCACTCTCAATCTTACATTAGATTTTACAGGTATCGAAGAAAATGTGAACCTGAACTGGAAGCTTTATCCAAATCCAGCATCTGATTATACAACATTAGCAATCAAGGGAGCGTCGATGGGATCTGCTATTGTTCTGTACGATGCCTTTGGTCGAGAAATGTTGAGAAATGCAATTAATACACAAGAAACCATTATTGATCTTGAACATGTACCAAGTGGAATCTACCTGCTTCAGGTTGGTACTGAAACGCGCCGTCTAGAGATAGTGAGGTAGATCTTTACTCCTCAACTCTGAGGATGTAATTGTTCTTTTTGCCTTTACCAAGAAGCACATAACGACCATTGATGAGGTCGTTGGATGTCAAGATGTAGTCCTCAGCAACTTTTTCTTTATTGACAGATATTGCATTGGCCTTCAATTCTCTACGCGCTTCTCCATTGGAGCTCAGGAAACCTGTTTTGGATGCTAACGCTTCAACAATACTAAGCCCGTCGCCAAACTCGGCTAAAGAAATAGTAGCCTGAGCTACGCCTTCAAAAACACTGTAAAAGTCCTTTTCAGAGAGCGCTTGCAAGTCTTCGGCTGTTGATTTGCCAAATAAAATATTACTTGCTGCAATTGCCGTTTGTAGGGCAGCAGCCCCATGTACGCGCGTGGTAATGTCTTCGGCAACCGCTTTTTGCAACGCTCTTAAATGCGGTGCTTCAGCATGTTCTGCCTCAATGGCTTCAATTTCTTCTCTTGTTCTGAGCGTAAAGATTCTGATGTAGTTTGCAGCGTCCGTATCAGAGGCATTGAGCCAAAACTGATAAAATGCGTAAGGGCTAGTTTTTTCTGGGTCGAGCCATACCGAACCACTTTCCGTTTTGCCAAACTTGGTGCCATCTGCTTTTTTAATGAGCGGCGTAGTAACGGCATAGGCCTCACCACCAGATTTTCTTCTGATCAGTTCAGTGCCAGTAACGATGTTGCCCCATTGGTCAGAACCACCAAGCTGAATGATACAATTATGGTGTTGATTGAGGTAATAAAAGTCATAGCCTTGCACTAATTGATATGAAAACTCAGTAAAAGACATCCCGGTTTCAAGGCGTTTCTTTACAGAATCTTTGGCCATCATGTAATTGACGCTGATGTGTTTACCGACATCACGAATGAAATCTAGAAAAGACATCTTCTCAAACCAATCGTAATTATTGACCATTTCAGCCGCATTTGACCCTGAATTGAAATCAAGAAAGGCCTCTAGTTGTTTTCTGACGCAGTCTACATTGTGCTGTAGCGTTTCGGCATCTAGCAAATTGCGTTCCTGGCTTTTACCAGATGGGTCACCAACCATTCCTGTTGCGCCACCAACCAAAGCATAAGGTTTATGCCCAGCTCGCTGAAAATGAACGAGTGTCATGATCTGAACCAAGTGTCCTACATGCAAAGAATCAGCCGTTGGGTCAAAGCCAATATAACCTGATGAAACTTGCTTCATGAGGGCTTCTTCGGTTCCGGGCATCATGTCGTGGATCATACCACGCCATCTGAGTTCTTCAATAAAGTTTGTAGGCATTTTATTTGGTTAATTCTTTGAAAACTTCTTCTAGTGATTTTTGGTCAACACGTAAGGTAAGTATGAGCCAATTTTCTTTTTGGGCGTATTGAGCGATTGCTTTTCTGAGATCTTCGTGTGTTGTAGATTCGATCAGCCAACCATTTTCGAATGGCTCTACATTGCTCACGCCAGGGATTTTGATGAGTTTCGCTTTGGATACTTGTACATCAAACTCTACGTAAACGGTTTGATGCTCGAGTTCTTGTTTTAAAGTCTTGGCGTTGTCATCGGCCACTATTTGACCTTTAGAAATAATGATGACGCGGTCACAAATGGCTTCAACTTCTTGCATGATATGCGTGGAAAGTAAAACCGTTTTTTCTTTGCCAATATTGCGAATGAGTTCTCGGATTTCTACAAGCTGATTTGGATCGAGACCGGTTGTGGGTTCATCAAGAATGAGCACTTCTGGGTCGTGGATGATGGCTTGTGCCAAACCGACGCGTTGGCGATATCCTTTGGAAAGCATCCCGATTTTTTTATGCTGCTCTATTTCTAAACCTACGGCGGAAATCATTTCTGAAACGCGGGCTTTGAGATTTTTAATTTTATAGATGCGGCCAACGAATTCGAGGTATTCGCGGACATACATATCGGTATATAATGGGTTGTTTTCCGGTAAATATCCTATGAGTTTGCGGGTATCTAGCCCATCGATATCCACTTTTTTACCACAGATATAAACTTCACCCTCAGAAGAAGGGATAAAGCCAGTCATGATTTTCATGGTAGTCGATTTCCCGGCGCCATTTGGGCCTAAAAAAGCAACAATTTCTCCTTTTTTTACAGAAAAACTGACATCGCGAACAGCTGCTTGTTCGCCGTAGTATTTAAATAGGTTTTTGACTTCAATAGACATCTTTGCGAAGTTACTCAATTTTTCAGAGAAACGTTACGCTACCACCCTTCGGGAGTAGAAAGCGTAGAAGAAGGCAAACATCGTAAGGCCCATTTGTGTTTCTAGTCCATCCTCTATAAGCAAACTAAATGCAAAAACCAGCCCGAAAAGATAGCCTTGTAGCTGGCGATAATTCCATTGTTGTTTGAGGTAGAAGTAAAAGAGGCCGATAAGTAAAATAAAGCCGAGCAATCCTGTGTTGAGCCATGTAGTGAGGTAGTAATTGTGCGGACGTAACCTGCGGTCTAAACGAAGCGCCGATTTTTGAGCGTTATATTGTGCGCGCATTTCATCCTTAAGGTCACCTATTCCCACACCCAATAAAAAGTGTTTGGCAATAACTTGTTTGGCAGTTTTCCAATAGGCTAGCCTTTCGAGCAATGAATGGTCGTTAGGATTTGTAGAATGATGGATTTGATACCTGAGACCGTGTAAACGAGCTAAAATACCACCTTTTGTTTCATTGACATCGGCATAACCCAATTCAATGAAGTTGATGTCTTGTGCACTGAGTTGATCAAGACCATAACTACTTGCACAACCATTTTTACTCATGAGGTATCGCTCAAGCGTGCTTGATAAATATTGACCGCGGAGGTCGAAGCCGTCATAAGGTAATTTTGATTTTTTAGACCATGCCATTTTCAATGCGGTCGGGTTACTTGGGCAAGTTTCACGGTATTGAATTGGTTGTGATAAGTAGTAAAGCATTAAAAAACCTCCGACAAGTATCAGGCCGAGCAAAAGAAAAATTTGTCTTGTTTTTTGTTGAAGCTTGAGTCGCCAAATAAGATGCCCAATCAGGACAATTGAAACAGAAAGATATCCTGTCAAGAC
>CAYPVA010000204.1:0-3334 GCA_964414045.1 uncultured Lishizhenia sp.
CTTGAATAGCACGTTCCGGAGAAATAAAGAATACATCTGAAAACTCTGGCCAAGATTTGAGTTCTTCTTCGATTTGCTTGATGTCGGCGTCGTTGAGATCAGACTTGAAGAAAATATCGGCCTGGATGTTCTCCTTGGCTTGTTTTTCAATACTACGCAAGCCAAAAATACCGCCCAAAACTAACCCTATCATGAAAATGACGAGTGAAATTCCAATAACGGTCGAGACATATCCGGTTCGGATGCCGCGTTTGCTGTAGATATCTGCCTTTTTTGCCATGATTCAAAAATACATTTTAGAATGCATGCTTAGGAACACAACCTTATTAGTTTTTAAGACTGAAATGTTTATTTAGTTACTTGGATTCATTTTGGAATTGATTGTCCAGCCGATAACTGCTGCGCGTTGTTTGGCTTGTTGCGCAAGCTCACCCTCAAAAAGCTCATCAATCGTTTCATTAAATAGTGCCAGCCAGCGATCAAAATGCTGCTTTTGAAGGGGCATTTTCAAATGTTTTTCAGTTACATTGGTCGTGTATCCTTCCTCCGAGAGCAGGGCAAAACGCCAAAATCTTTCCATTTGAGGAAGATGCGCCGAGAAATCCAATTTTTGAAAAAAGGGTGCCAATTGCTCGTCTTGGAGTACTTTGTCGTAAAAGGTACGCACGAGTTGGTGGATATCGGCTGGCGTTTCTAGTTGTTTCATATTCAAATTTACAGCGAATTTTTGCTTAATTTAGGAACCTCATGCGCATACTTTTATTCTTTTTTTTCGTAACTTGTTTACTTCCACAACTGGCACGTGCTCAGGCTTTTTCCGGAAACACGAAGCCAACTATTAAAGTACAAAATAAAGGTGCAAATTGCCCGCCTCCCACTCATACAACCTTTTTAGAGCTCAATAATGTTCGGGCTATGGTCCATACGGCCGGTAATCTTTGGCAGATCCCCAACCAAAATTATTCCATGTACGAAGTTCCAAAGAACTCTGGAATCAATGCACTCTTCACAGCAGCTCTGTGGTTAGGCGGAACAGACGTCAATAACCAGCTCAAATTGGCTGCTTTGCGTTACAGAAATGGTCAAGATTACTGGACAGGGCCGCTCACTAAAGTTTTTGCCGAAACTACCTATGACAACTGTAGCAAGTTTGACAAGCACTTTGTATCTAGCCAAGATCAAATACGCGAATTCAATGCTTGGTACGAAGCCGGTATTTACGATCAACAAAATGGGACAAGTACGCAATCAGATTTATTCCCCAACTATCAAGTTCCGGACATCATCAAAGAATGGCCTGCGCATGGCGATGTTTCTCAAGGCCAAGATTATTATCTAGCGCCTTTTTACGACTACAATAACGACGGAACTTATAATTGGGAAAACGGCGATTTTCCATGGTACGACATCAAAAAAACCAAGGACTGCAGTACCGAAAGAAAAATTTCTCTGTACGGTGACCTCAATTATTGGTGGGTGATGAACGATAAAGGCAATATCCACACTGAAACGGGTGCCGACCCAATAGGTATGGAAATCAGGGCGCAAGCCTTTGCTTTTGCTTCTAATGACGAAGTCAATAACATGACTTTTTATAACTACGAACTCATCAATCGTGGTACACAAACGCTTTATAACACCTACTTTGGATTTTTTACTGATGGTGCATTAGGAGATCCTTTTGATGACTACGTTGGTTGCGATGTCAACCGCGGCTTAGGCTATTACTACAACGGAGACAACTATGATGGTGACAACTCAGGCTTCAAGGGTTACGGATATTCGCCACCAGCTGTAGGCGTGGATTTCTTTGAAGGCCCTTACCAAGATAACGACGGCATTGATAACGCTTTTGGCATCTGGGACAACGAAGCCCTGAACGGCATCGGTTATGGCGACGGCGTGGTCGACAACGAGCGCTTTGGAATGCGTCGTTTCCTTTATTACTCGAATACCACCAATGGCGCTAACCCGAATCAAACTGACCCTATTAATGCTGGCGACTATTACAACTATTTGCGCGGTTTCTGGAAAGATGGCACCAAATTCGTGTACGGAGGTAGCGGGCATATCTCTGACCCAGAAGCTGATCCAAATGTGCCTTGTGATTTCATGTTTCCAGGAAACACAGATCCACTCGGCTGGGGCACCGGCGGAAACCCTCAACCCAACTGGACCGAACAAACCGCCAACAATACACCCAACGACCGCCGTTTTGTACAATCTGCCGGGCCCTTTATTCTAAAACCTGGGGCGGTCAATAATATCACTGTTGGTGTCGTGTGGGCGCGCTCAGGTGCGGGTGATCCGTTTGCTTCTGTGGAAACTTTGCGCCGTGCCGATGACAAAGCCCAAGCGCTTTTTGAAAACTGCTTTAAAGTACTTGATGGGCCCCATGCCCCAGATGTTCAGTCGCAAGAATTGGCCAATGAAGTCATCTTAATGCTTTCTAATCCGGTAAACTCTAACAATTACAAAGAGGCTTACGAAGAGTTTGATCCGTTTATTGTTGCATCTGATCCGAATGCAGATAAAACTTATAATTTCCAAGGCTATCAAATCTTTCAATTGGCCAATGCCAAAGTTTCTAGCTCTGAGTTACAAGACCCTGATCAAGCACGCCTTGTAGCGCAGTGCGACATCAAAGATGGCATCGGTAAAATCATCAATTTTGAATTTAGTGACGAGCTCAATGCCTCCATTCCTGTGCTCCGGGTCAATGGCGAAGACAAAGGCATACAACACAGCTTTCAGATCAAAACAGATCAATTTGCACAAGGCGATAAAAAATTAGTCAATTTCAAGCGCTATTATTACATGGCCATCGCTTATGCCCACAACAATTACAAAGACTATTCACCAAACGATCCACTTTCGTTAGACGGACAAAAAAAGCGCTACATAGCCAGCAGAAAGGCTGCAGTTGGGGAGGTAAAAGTCATTGAAGTGATCCCGCACAACCCAATGCCAGAGGCAGGAGGTACAGCGCAGTTGATTTCTTACGGATCCTCACCGCGCATCACACGCCTAGATGGTTACGGAAATGGCAACCGCAGCTTAGAGTTGACAGACGAGTCCTTGAAGACCATCTTAAACGACGGTTACATGGCCAACCCAACCTATGACTACGGTGCTGGCCCTGTAAACATCAAAGTGGTAGATCCATTGAACTTAGCCAGTGGTTATTTTGAGTGTAAGTTCCGCGACTACACAGCGCCAAACATTGGCAATGGTGCTGATACCGCAAGTTGGGTGATTTACCGCTATGCCAACAAAGGTGATGCTACGCCTATTGATTCTGTGAGCTCTGAGCGCACGATCAATTCGGACAACG
>CAYPVA010000205.1:0-3331 GCA_964414045.1 uncultured Lishizhenia sp.
ACTGCACCCGCAACTAAGCCTGCTTTTAAGCGCACAGACAAACGCGGAGCAACCGCTTTCCCGATGAGGTCATGGGAAAAAATAATAGTTGTAGCACCTACCTTTTGAGCAGCCGCAGCTACTAATTTGACCAATTGACCTGGGTCTTGGCCATCAAGGTTGGCGTCTTGCAAAACAACTGAAGCACCGTAGTTTCCTAATGAAGCTAACATGGATGCATCGGCACCACCGTTGGTGACAACAGCGACATCGGCACCCAATTTTTTGGCATAAGTAACGGTTTCTAAAGCTGCTTTAGATAAACCATTGGCTGAATTGATGTATACGAGGTTCATAGGATACGGCTTAGATGACTTTTGCTTCGTTGTGTAATAAAGTAACGAGCTCGTCGAGGTTATTTGGATCGATGAGTTTGACAGAAGATTTGGCTGCAGGCATGCTGTAGCTTGCATAAGAAGTAAGTGCTTCAAGTGCAGCCGGAGCAACAACGGTTAACGGCTTTGTGCGGGCAGCCATAATTCCGCGCATGTTCGGGATGCGTTGTTCGGCCATTCCTTTGGCGCAGCTGATCACAACAGGTGTGTTTACTTCCACCTCCTGAACACCGCCTACAATTTCGCGCTCGGCTTTGACAGTTGAACCTGCAACATCGAGTTTGGTTGCTACTGAAACAAACGGAAGATCAAGTGCTTCGGCTAACATACCCGCTACTTGTGATCCATTGTAGTCAATGGTTTCTTTACCTGTAAGGATGAGGTCAAAACCTTTGCCTTTGGCATATTCGGCGATTTGCATGGCCGTAAAATAGGCGTCTGAAGCTGGCGCATCGATGCGAACGGCGTCGTCGGCACCAATAGCGAGGGCCTTGCGAATCACGGCGTCATCTGCGGCAGAACCAACGGTAATAATGGTAACGTTACCACCTTGCGCTTCTTTGAGCTCGAGGGCACGCACGAGGGCGTACCATTCGTCATAGGGGTTGACAATATATTGAACACCATTTTCATCGAATTGCGTGTCACCGTTGGTGAAGGCAATTTTAGACGTGGTGTCTGGGGCTTTGGATATACAAACAAGAATGTTCATGTGTGTTGATTTAATGCGGTGCAAAGTTAAGTAAAAATGCAAAAAGGATACTTGAAAAGAAGGTCAATAATGCGACTTTCTTCAATTCGGGATCAAGGCTAGCTGGCTCAGTATTTTGAACCACTTTTTGTAAATGAAGCGCAAAACCAATGGACGGCAATAAAGCAATGAATAAATAGTAGTTCATGGCGCTCACGGCCAATAAATAAATCGTGAAAAACCATGTTGCCATCCCAAAACTGACCAAGAAAACATGGTAATATTTTGCTTTATGGAAGCCAAGTTTGACAACCATGGTGCGCTTGTTCATCTGCGCGTCGTTGTGAATGTCGCGCAGGTTATTGAGGTTCAAAACAGCCGTACTCCAGAGGCCAATGCTGATTGCTGGAAATAAAACAATCCATTCAAAGGCTTCACCGAAAAGCATGAATACGCCAATCACGCTTACTAAACCAAAGAAAATAAACACCATGATGTCGCCAAGTCCGCGGTAGCCATAGGCGTTTTTCCCAACGGTGTAGGTAATTGCCGCAGCAATACAAGCAAGTGCCAAAACAACGTAAAAGTAAATGGCGTTTGAAGAAAGGTTGGGGACACTCAGTTTGATGAGGTAGAGGGCGCTTAACAGGGAAAAAACACCAACCACCCACATGCCTAATTTCATTTGAGCGGCAGATAATTGCCCACTTTGGATGGCACGTGCTGGGCCAACCCGCTGCGCATTATCTGTGCCTTTTTGGCTGTCGCCGAGGTCATTGGCAAAATTTGAAAGCACTTGAAAACCAATGGTTGTGAGTAGTGCAAACGCAAAAATTTGACCATCAAATGCGCCAAGGACAGCTGCTAAGCCCGTACCTACAATAATTCCTGAAAGTGAGAGCGGAAGCGTTCTGAGGCGCGCCGCATGAAGCCAAGCTTTGATCATTTTTTAAATATTGGTACCGTGCTGCAGGGCTCGCCGTACATAATGGTTTTAACATAAGGTTGCAGGAAGCGCACCAAATAAGACATCGCAAAAGCGGGGTCTTCGATGTCTGCACAACCTTTGATGATGACGCGCTGATCTTGGATGGTACTGATATCTATGGAGCAAATTTCTTCTTGAATGAGTGCCTTTGCGAGTTCGGTTTGTGTACCAACCTGACTATACACATTTTCTTTTTGCAATGCTGAACTCACGAGCATAAACGCCCATGTTGGAATAATCGCGTCGGTGCTGCAGTAAATGAACACGGCCTTTCCTTGATAAGCATTCCAGTTGTGTGCTTTGATCCAGGCCCTGAAGTCTTTTTCTTTGAGCACCAAACCTTGCCAAAGTTGTTCGGCGAGGTCAATGCCGGTGAGGGGCATTTTAGGTTTGAAATCAGCGAGATCGAGTTGAACCAAGCCACTTTCTTTTACTTTATTTTGGATGAATTCTTCCACGCCCTAAAATTAGTCGTTCTTTTTATATTGGTAAACAACAACGGGTGGATTTTGTTGGGCTGCTAGTTCGGCCTCTTTGGCTTCTAATGCGGCCTGTTCTGCTTCAATGGCCCGGCGGAGGTCGCCTTCAAAATCGGGTGGTTCGATTCCGAGTTCTTTTTCTATTTCATATTGATATTTGGGGCGTTGTGGGCCTTGTTTGCGATAAATAAAGGCTAATATGATCCCGACACATAAACCTGCCAAATGACCTTGCCAAGAAACGCGTGGTTGAGTCGGAAAGATGCCCCAAATCATGGAGCCGTACAAAAACACAATAAACAAAGAGAGGGCTTGCAAAGGCAAATACTTGCGCAATACACCGGAGGTAAACAAAAAACCAGCCAGGGCATAAATGATGCCGCTCATGCCAATATGAATGGCACCGTTGGTACCGCCAATGAACCACAAACCTAGCCCCGTAAAAAACCAAGAGAACATAAAAACGCGCCAAGCAACAGCCTTGTAAGAATAGAACAAAAGTGTCATTAACAAAAAAGTAGGCAAACTATTATTGAGGATATGCTTGACATCGTTGTGTGCATGGATCCAAGGCATCAAAACAATACCTCTCAAACCGCGTGTTGTCAATGCTTCCAAACCATAGCGCTGAAAATCTGTCGTAAAAAGGAAGTCTGCCCAATAGGCCAACCACATGACAATCAAGACAAAAATGGCCGGCAACATGGCTGGTTTGAGGCTATATTCAAAATTGGGCTCAGGTCTCATGCCCCAACAAGTCAAGTTTTATGCCACGCGCTTTTTGCTGACAGAGTGGCAT
>CAYPVA010000206.1:0-3307 GCA_964414045.1 uncultured Lishizhenia sp.
CGTGGAAACCGTGGAAACCTGTGATAAAGAAAAAGAACTGAGCGTATTGTTGTGGACCATATTCGTTTTGCTTCATGTTGGCTCCGTAAATCACGCGGTTTTCTTCACCAGCATATAATGCTTCGTAGTATAGTTTTTCAGCTTCTTTACCTGTGATTTCTTTACCACCAACTTTGTAAGTCTTGCCACTTTTTTTGATGATCAACTTCATGTCGTGATCAGCCGCTTTGTTGATTTTAGCTACTGAACCATCTGCTAAATGAATTTTACCAGCTTCTAAGTGTCCTTTTTCAGCAGCATGCTGGTATTGGTGCATCAAATCTTCTTTGATAACAGCCCCAACTTTGTGTTTTTTACCAGCTTCAAGAACTTTGAAACTTTCAAGTTCGCCAAAATGTCCTTTAACAATGGCTACAGAACCATCAGCTAATTCAATTTTTCCGAACTCAGAACCATGGATGAAGTGAGACCACTCCCATGCTTGTGAACCCAAGAAGAAGAAACCACCAATGATGGTTGCGATCATCCATTTGGTTACACCTTTTCGATCCATGCGATGACCTGCTTCTACGGCAAGTACCATAGTTACTGAAGATACAATCAGGATGAAGGTCATGAGAGCCACATAAAGTAGTGGGTAACCGTGTCCTAAAAAGGGCATAGAATTGAAAGTTTCTTCACCTATTGGCCAAGCGTCTTGAGCGTCATGGCGAGTGAAGCCGTAGGCAATTAATAAGCCACTAAATGTAAGTGCGTCCGACACAAGGAAGAACCACATCATCAATTTACCATAACTTGTTTGGAAAGGGGATTCTTTTCCTCCCCACAGTGTTTTGGCGTCTAATTGTGCAGAATGTCCGGCCATTTTTTAGAGAAATTTTTGTGCAAGTTTAGTGAATAAAAATCAAAAACACGAGTAAATAGAGCCATAATAGCCCTAAAAAATGCCAGAACATACTACTGAGTCTGAGTGACAAGTGGTTTTGAGATGAGAATTTACCTGAAAATGAAGCAATTGCAACTTTTAATAAATAGAGCAAGGCAATAGTGACGTGAAGTAAATGCACGAAACTAATTAAATATAAATATGCGGACGCAGCATCTGCGGATTGCATTGCACTTAACAAAAGGTGCGGCTTAAGCACAGTACCATTGTATTTTAGTTGACGGTTTTCGTACTGAAGTTCTTTACCAGAGTAATAGATCGTAAAGTCTTTTCCATATTGTCCTCGGGCAAAGAAGTCACCGCGTTTGTCTCGGATGTTAAGGGCAAGCTCACTCAAGCGAAGCTCGTCTGAGAAAGTAAATTGAGTGCTGTCGTTGGCATAAAGTTTACCAGTTTTAAATAGAACAGGACTTCCGTTGTAAATCAGTTCGATATTGGAATTCGGGTTTTGTAGTTGGAGTGCAGCGCTGCGGTTTGTGTTCTCAAATTGCTTGAAATAAGCTTGAATTTCTTTAAAATCGCGGTCAATAATGGGTTTGCCATTGATCAAAAATTCATTGCCATCAACACCTACAAGTTGGCCTTTGTATTTCAACTCGTAATAATCCCCATATCGGCCATTTGTAACCAAAATGTCATTAACTGGGTTGATGCCTTTTTCAATGAGTTGGTTGTATCCGTGGAACTGAAAATAAATGAAGGCACCTCCAAAAATTAAGGTGGCAGCCATGCCGAGTTTCAACTGGCTTTGACGGTCTTTTTTGGCACTTTGAATGGCAAACCAAAATGTCAAACTGCTTAGGGCAATAAAAAGCGTACTAAGATAGAAACCTGTTGGCATGGGGTACTTCAGCCAAAAAGATTTGCCCATAGAAACATAATAGGCAGACGTTAAACCTGCAAATAGCATTACAATACTGAAGATCCCGACATAAACGAGATTTTTCTTCATCTTCTCCTTGACCTCTGGATTTAAATCATTATTCATGGCAGTTTATTTAAAATGTCAATAAAATTATCGGTGCGATCAAATACATAAATGAACTGTATGATCGGTAAATAAACAAACGAAGCGAACATGAGTTTACGCGCATCTGAAGTTTCACAACTGTGATATAATTTATAAGAAAGGTAAAAGAACCAAATTCCAAGTAAACTAGCGCTGATAAGTGTAGTTATGCCTGTCCATCCGAGTATCCAAGGCATAAGACTAAATGGGATGAGCGCAAGAGAATAGGCCATGATTTGAAAGCCCGAGGCCTTGCTTTTGCCATCTTTTGCCGGAAGTAATGAAAAGCCCGCTTTTTTGTAATCATCGTATAAAACCCATGCAATGGCCCAAAAGTGCGGAAATTGCCAAGTAAATTGAACAAAAAAGAGAATGCCTGGAATAAAACCAAATTGATTTGTGGCAGCAATGGCACCTAAAAACGGCGGAATGGCCCCCGGGAAAGCTCCGACAAAAACTGCCCACGGACTTTTTTGTTTCATTGGAGTGTAGACAAACACGTAACTTCCAAAGGCGAGCAGACCAAGTAGCACACTTTTCATATTGATCAGCCAAAGGAGGTATGAACCAATTAGTAAAAACAACAACACAATGATGTAGGCTTCTTGCAGTGACATTTGACCTGTAGGCAAGGGCCTGCGGTTGGTGCGGTTCATGATTTTGTCTAGGTTGCGCTCCCAAATTTGATTGGCGCCATTAGAGGCTCCGGTCACGAGCGTACCTCCAAGCATGAGGTAAGTTATTTCAAGCATGTCTTTTCCGCCTGCAAATAAGTAACCACTGAGAGCGGAGAGTATGACTAAAAACGACAAACGAAACTTAGTAAAAACCAAGTAGGTTTTGAATTTTGAAGGCGATTTTTCTGGCTTTTCGGACATTGCTACAAAATTACGTAATCGAGCGCAAAGGGTTCGAATTATTCTTGGTAATATTCATTTTTTATGAAGTAGTCCAGAAGCGCTTCTTTGAGTAAGTGTTGTTGCTGTTGATGATTGAGTGCGGGTAGCTGCTGGTTGAGTTTGAAATGTGGCCACAAGTCGGCATCACGACCTTCAAATGTATAGTAACCGTAGGGCTCAAGCAAGGTGCAAATGGCAATGTGCATCAATTCCATTTTTTGTTGTTTGGAAAAAGTTTGATGCCCCATTCCTAGCTCATTGACACCAACGAGGAATAAAAAAGTCGACATATCCATGCCTGGTCCGAAGTCCTTTTCTAAGTGTTTTTGTAGCTTTTGAAAGCGCAACTCGATGTCGTGATCCATGTTGCAAAAATAAGGATAGCTTAGCGATAATAAGGCACAAAAAAAGGGGTTCCTTTCGAGAACCCCTCCTTTTCATCAATCAACTTCT
>CAYPVA010000207.1:0-1790 GCA_964414045.1 uncultured Lishizhenia sp.
TGCATTTCACCCACAGATTTATAGATCAAAAACAAGCCTCCTATGAGCAAAACGAGGCTGTGTGCGGTAAAATTATGGCCAGCGACGCTAAACAAAGGTTCGCGGTCGAGGGTCATGATCCAAGAGACCAACGACAACATGATAATCCTGATGATGAGTGCGAGGCTCAAACCAATGAGTCGGGCCCTTTTTTGTTGGTTTTTAGGGAGGTTGTCAGTGATGATGGAAATAAAGATGATGTTATCGATACCTAAAACAATTTCCAATAAGGTTAAGATCAGTAAATAGGTGAGGCCAACCGAAGTGCCAAGGATGGCAATGTAGTCAAGAAAATTAGTCATGTGTTTGCTTTAAAAAATGAAAAAAATCTTCGAGTGTTTGAGCATTTTCTGCCTGTGCGGTTTGAATTTCAAGTATTTGAGCGCCGCCTTGGGTGCTGATGAATTTCAAAAGCACTTCAGGGAGCTCTTTTTTAGCGGCACATTCAAGCACCTCAAAACCATACCCTCTGATCACAGCAGCAGGCGAGGTGTTGTGCTCGGCTTCAAAATACTGACTTCTGAGCGCAGACTGAGCCGGCCCAGGAATGATCTGAAAAATACCGCCGCCTTTATTTTGAATGACCACAACTTTCAAGTTCATTGGAAAAGGTTGGGTCCAAAATGCGTTGCTGTCATAGATCAACGAGATGTCTCCGCATATCAAATAATGCGCTTGTTCAGGATTGGCGATGGCAGCGCCCACAGCGGTGGAAACCGAGCCGTCTATTCCGCTGGTGCCGCGGTTACTCTCGTAGCGAATGCCTGGAATGGGATCAAAAAGTTGGGCGTAACGCACCACAGAGCTGTTGGCTAAATGAAGTACAGCCGGTCCTTGGAGTACTTCAAAAAAGTAGGCAAATACATCGTAATCTGTGAGTAAGTCCGGATCCGTTTCAAAAAGCGCTTGGCGGTCTTTGGCTAGAAAGTCGATGGCCTTCCATTTGCCCTTGAAATTCAATTGATTGAGCGGGCTACTTTGGCTTTCAAGAGCCGTCATGAATTCGGCCGCAGGGATGTCAAAATGCTGAAGCTTGAGGCGAAAGGTATTCATGTCGGGAAAATCAGCAGCAACGCGCCAATGCACTTGCGCTTTGTGTTCCCGTAAAAAAGCCTTGATTCTTTTAGAAACAATGGCGCCCCCGAAACTGATCAGTACGTCAGGATGATAGTCTGGCTGCGTTGAATCGAGGCCATTCAGGCTTCGGTCAATACAAGCATTGAATTCTTGGCTGTGTAAATTGGAGGTATTTTCGACCAAAACGCAAACGTTGCTGTTTTGCGAAAAGCGTTCCAGGGCTTGTTCAAACTGCGGGTTTGGAGCCATTTGCCCCACTAAAACCATGATTTTTTTACCCTCAAGGATAGAAAAGTCAGGTAGTTTAGTTTGGCTTTGCTCGGTTACAGGTTGATAAGGGTCAAAATGTTGTATCGCTGAAAGTTGATACAGCGGTTCGTTCAGGCCAATATTGATATGAATAGGGCCCTTCCACAGCGCGTGTAATTGATTGAGACACTGTTGAAGTTGTTGCTCAAGCGCAGCATTGCATTCAAAACCGCTTTCATCGAGTTCGAGATAGGCCCGCGTGTGGTTCTTAAAGACCTCGCGCTGCACAATGGTTTGTCCATCACCCTGGTTGATCCAGTCTGCGGGTCTGTCTGCTGTCAGGACCAACAATGGAATATTTCTGTAATAAGCCTCTGCTATGGCTGGATAATAATTCAGACACGCCGACCCTGAGGTGCAGCAAA
>CAYPVA010000207.1:1890-3306 GCA_964414045.1 uncultured Lishizhenia sp.
ATTTCAAAGCAGCTGTGACAAGGTTTGGCTTTTATTTTCAGTCTCTTCCCATTCGAGTTCGGGCTCGGAGTCAGCAGTAAAACCACCGCCTACATAGATGTAGAGTTCTTCGTTGACGAGCTGCGCACAACGCAGGTTGACAAAAAGTTGTTCTTTTCCGTCGGAAAGGCTCCCGATGATACCGGTGTAAAAATTGCGCTCGTGCTGCTCGAGTACAGCTAAATATTGCAGCGCTACTTTTTGAGGCAAACCAGCCACCGCAGGAGTAGGGTGTAAGTGTTTGATGAGCAATGGCAATACGCTCGCGGGCATTTGCCAGCGCAATTCTTGTAGTAAATGCGTAACAGGGCCCTGGCTGTACTCAGAGAGCTCAGAAACTTGGAGCTGTGCGCCCGGAATTTGCCGAAGCTGCCCTTCAATAAACTCAGTTACAAGCGCATGTTCGTTGTATTCTTTGTAGGTGAAATCACGGTTCTCACCGGCAAGCTTAGTGCCAGCCAAAGCCATGGTTCTGTATGCGCTTGGTGTTTTTTGAATTAAAATCTCGGGGGTGGCGCCAATCCAGGTTCCGATGCGGGTATCGTGAAAATAATACACGAGTGCATTTGGGTAGGTGCGTAACAAGCGCTCAAAGAGTTGTTCAGCATTCACCGAAATAGCCGCCGCTTTCTTGACTCTGGTATACACAATTTTGTCGGCAAGGCCACGATTGAGGTCTTTGACAATTTGTTGGGCTTGGTCTAGGTAACTTGCTTTGTCAATGCAAAAAGGCGCAGCGATTTCAGGTGCTTGAGCCAGTGTGGTTTCAGACCAAATGTATTTCTTTTGTTGATTGAAGTCAGTGATGATAAAACCTTGTTTATCAAATGAATCCAATTCAATAAAGTCACCGCTTAAGCTAATGAGTTCTTCTCCAGGAAAGCGGTAATGTAGCATTTAATCTTCTTTTGGTAAAACCATGACTGTGTGCTTGCCATGTGAAATCAGGCGATCGGTTTGGGCGTCGCGTACTTCAATATTCCAGAGGTGCGTTTTTCGTCCACCATGCACCAATTTTGCTGTGGCGATGACCATTCCTTCTTTGGCGGCTCCTACGTGGTTGGCACTAATTTCAAGGCCTACTGAATAATGTGTTTCTGGATCGATGAGTAAAACAGAACCCAAAGAACCAACGGTTTCCATCAGTGCAGCACTGGCGCCACCATGTAAGAGGCCCATAGGTTGCTTCACTTGCTGCGAAACTGGCATACTGGCCTTAACGAAGTCTGGGCCAATTTCGATGTATTTGATTTGAAGCGCCTCCATGAGGGTGCCTTCGTTGAGTGCGTTGAGCTGTTCTAAAGAAACTTGTTTTAATTTCATGTTGCAAATATACTCAACAGCGCAGCACTGTAAATGTTTTACTTTATTTTTGAT
>CAYPVA010000208.1:0-3295 GCA_964414045.1 uncultured Lishizhenia sp.
ACCAAAAATCAGACTCTAGGCCAAAACTCCAGTTGTTTTTGAGTTTGTAGCCAGCAGTAAAGCCCACCCTATTCATGTAACCAAAGCGCGCTGCGAGGTCACCGCCAGAAAAAGCACCACCATAGTGCACCCCAACTACCGGGATTGCAACGCTTTCAGAACCCGAAACTTGGGCCGTAGCCGTGATATTCAAGGCAATCCAGGAGAAAAGAATGGTAGAGCGAAATATTTTCATTGCTTAAAATTAAAGATTTTTGAGCAGGATTAGTAAGGTTTCAATTAGGAGAACCTCATCATTAACTAAGATAACCTCAATTTATTTGAAACCAAGGGCGCTTTTTGACGTAGAACGGCAGGTATTTGAGTAACTTTAAACAAAAAACAAACAATGAAAAAATTATTCACTCTTGTGGGCATCGTACTTTCAGCAAATGCTTTTGCCCAGGGTTGGAACTTTCAAGCTGGTCTTGGTGGTCATCTTTGGAATATTTCTGAATCAGTTGGCTACGGCCTCAGCGTAAATGCAGGTACAACCTATGACTTCAATAAAGTTGTTGGTGCTCGCCTTGACTTCAACTACGACTTCGTTGGTGAAGAAAGAATCAAGCGCGCTGGCCTACAAGCAAATTTCCACCTCATGCCACTTTTATCAAAAGCGCCAAGCAAGTTTGGTCTTGATTTTCATACTGGTTTAGGTTGGGCTAACAACAGCAACGCCATGTACAACGACGGCTATTACTTCCGTGGCGATGATGCCTGGAACCGTACATTTGGCCTTACACCTACCATGCAATTGAACGAAAAAACAATGTTGACACTTGACTTCACCTTGAACAACAACAAGAAAACAGAAAGTCAAATGAAGAACTACGCAAACGCCATTTTTGGTATCCGCAGATCTTTCTAAGAAACAGAAGCCTTTGCTTCAATAATAAAAAAGCCGTGCTCTAATGAACACGGCTTTTTTATTGAAACCAACTTTAAAATTATCTAAGCCTTCTTTTTATCGGCTATTACTTTTCTTACCTCAATGATGCGGCGTAGGTTGCGCAAGTAAAGTGAGAGCCCAATACCAAGACCAATGAGTTCTGCGGCAACAACCCATTGTGGTGCTAAGAGGCATGTTTGCCAGACCAACAACAAGATTCCTACATTTTTTAATACAATAATAGTGGCTGTCTTGCGGTGGTTCCAGCCGTGGTAATCCATCAAAAGGTGATGAATGTGTGTGCGGTCAGGGGCAAACGGCGACTTCCCTTCAGAAGCTCGCGCAATAAAAATACGAATAGAATCAAAGACCGGAATGTAGAGCACCCCAATGAGCAAATGCGGCACATTACTAGGTTGTATGTTGTCTACATATACATTGAAATCGGAAGCCATCACTTCAATGACCAAGGCCGACAAAATAAAGCCAATGAACATGGAGCCGGTGTCGCCCATAAAAATCTTTTTGTCGGTGCTGAGGTTATAGCGCAAGAAAGCCATGAACATGCCAACAAACGCAAAGCAAACCATCATGAGCGTGTAGTCTTCTCTGAAAAAAGAGAACACACCAAAAAAGCTAAAGAAAAAGGCGGCTAAAGACGCAGAAAGGCCATCAATGCCATCTATGAGGTTAAAGGCATTGATAAAGAAGATGACCACCGCATAAGCCAATGGAATGGATATCCACAAAGAGATGTGATGGATGCCGAGAAAACCCCAAATTTCGGTGATTTGAAAGTCTGAGGATAAAAACAACAAAGAAGTAGCCAAGAGTTGACCAATGATTTTGTTGCGTGGCCCTACCCCAGTGAGGTCATCTTTGAGGCCAATCATAAAAATGATGAGTGCCGCAGGGATCATGTAGTAGGCCCGTCCACTCACAAAGAATTGCTCGGCAAAAGACAGCGCCAAAACAAAAACAATAAAAAATGAGACGCCACCAAAACTCGGAACCATCATAGAATGTGAGGAGCGCTCGTTGCGTTTTTCAAACAAGCGGCGCACCTTCACCACATTGATGATGACGGGTGTGAGGTAATAAGTGATGGCAAAACCACCAGTGAAAAATAATATCAGGACAAAAAAGAGGTATAGTGTCATGAACGTTGGAGAGAATTTGTAAAACAAAGATGCAAAGATTGGGCCAGAGGTTGCCTTTGCATGCGAATTAATTTAGGAGAATTGAATCTTCCTTTATTTTTCAGCATCAATTTCAATTTGTGAACCCCAATTGATGACCTTCATGCGCTTGTCTTTGGGGTGTTTGGTTTCATATAAAATTTGATCGACGTCTACTGCCGTTATTAGGGCAATTTTGGTGCGCAGGGCCTTGATGAAACTTTCTCGGCGTTTCTTGAGTGTTTCATAAGAAAGCTCTTCCTCGTCAAAGAGGTCATTGAGCGCAGACAATTCAATACTTTGGTGTTTTTCTATGAGTTCCAAACACCTCCACTCCAGTTCAGAGAAGTCTTCGGGGTGCAACACGGCATTTCTGCGCTTGAACCAATCTGTTTTGTGTACCCGCCTGATGTAGAAGAGCAACAAAAATAAAATAAGATTGAGCGTCAGCGATATCCAAAGATAGGTGTCGGCGGCAACCATCTTGAGCAAAGAAACCTTTTTATAGAAAAACTGCTCTTGCGGTTCTATACCATTGGTGAGTTGTTGGCGATTGAGTACCGAAGCAAAACATTGGGTGTCGTTGGTTCCTTTACGGATCACTAAAAAAAGATCCTGGCGCTCATTAGGAATGAGCTCTCGGTAGGTTAAAAAATTAGGACTTTGGTAATAATAAATCTTGTTTTTTAAGACGTCAGTGTTTACCAAATATTCTTTACTAGAAAACCAATTGGTGGGTAAAGTACCCAGCGGATTGATACTTGTGGCGAGTTCTTTGTAGAAAGGATTAACTTCTCCTTCATTCTTCCAAAGCTGCTTTTTAAAATCAAAAGACCATATATCTAATAATATTTCGTCATGGTACCCTCTGCGGCCAGCACCACCCCAGATGTAGAGTTTTTTTCCAATGATTTGGTGCTGTGCTCCTTGCCTTGATCCAGGACGAACATCATAATTTCGATTCACAACCTCAAACCACTCAAGGGCTCCTTTCTCAAAATAGGTGATGAGGTTTTTGGTTCTGAAATAACCATAGCCGCCAAAGAAATGGACTTTGTTTTGATACGTGAATACCGACGCTCCAAATTGGTTTTTGTGCGCATAAGAATGATCGATGCGTTTGAGCGTATCATTGGAGAGTTGATATACAATGCCGCAACCCTTCTCAATCATAAAAACATGTTCGGCA
>CAYPVA010000209.1:0-3259 GCA_964414045.1 uncultured Lishizhenia sp.
AACATTGATTTTAACTCCCGGATGACATTCGATTGTCGTTTTGGTATTTGTGATCACTTTCATGCTGGGGGTGTGCTAAATATTTAACTAAACGCTTCCAATGACACTTTATAAATTTTCTTTGTTATTCTTTCTTTTTCCGCTATTTGTTTTTGCTCAAAGTAAAAATGACATCTTTTTCAACTTTGAATATGGTGTAGGTTTAAGCGAGATGGGAATCATGAATGAAATCTTAGCAGACACAAGCTATTTTAACTCATCTAAATACGGAACATCACCCACTAATACACTTTCGAATACCCAAGGATTGGCTTTTGAAGTAGGTTACCAACCTTTTGGTTTTCAGGATTTATCGGTTGGTATTAGTTACTCGTTTACTGACATCCAACGCACTCCTTTTAGATATGTTGATGACCCCTCAAATCCTGGTGCTCATGTCAAATCTAATGGCGTTTATCAAATGGAATTGTATATGATGAATATTTCACTAAATAGTCAAACGCATATTGACGCATTGTTTCATTTTAATCAAAAAACTTCTCCTTTTATTCAAAGACTCAAACTTGCTAGCGCATATCAAATAGGGCTAGGGAAGTCATTTTTAAAACAAGAGGAATATTTTCAGGAGCCTATTCCAATTTATTTACCATTGCGAGGTAGCGCATTGAATTTAAATGGCCAGGTAGCATGTTTACTTGGTTATCAATTGAATGAAGACGCTATTGTAAGTTCAATTCAAATGAAGGTTGGCTACAACTTTAATTTTTCAAAGGATTTAAAAGATGCTGCAGATAATGCCTTGTTATACTATCAAGACTTAAAATCTGTTCCAATGAAGCTCGATTTTTCAGGCCTCTATTTTGGCTTACAATTAACCCTACGCAAATGAGAAAAAAATCACTTTTAACAATCATTCTGTTTCTTTCATGTATGCAATGTGGCTTTGTTGTATTTGGTCAAATTGGGAAGCTTTCCTTCGATTTTTCCGCAGCAAATCAATTTTGGAAGATGAGTTCATTGAATCAGTACCTGACAGACCCATTGAATGCTGACCACATCTACAGTAACAACAATCCCTATTTAAAAAGTGGGATTAAATTTCAAGGGGCTTTGAATTATCAATTCGCAAATTATTTAATGCTCGGATTTTATGGTAATTATCAATTTGCTACATGCACAATGGATCGAAATTTTGTGGTTTATGATACTTCTGAAAATACAGAGACTAACTTTGAAACTGACCTGTTTACAAAAGCTAGTACACTCAGTTTTGGGGTCAATCTAGGTGTATCTTACGACAACTTGTCAAAACATCTGTTTAAAACAAAATACCTTCAGCAAATCAAATTTAGCAACCAAATTAAGGTTGGATACGCACAAAGTAACTTACAAAGCTACTACGTGTTTAAAGAACCAAGTCAAATAGAATTTCCCAAGAATAGTGGTGCCTCCCAACATTTAGTCGGAGATTTGTCTCTATCTGTTGCATTTCCAATTCTAACAAATCCTGTTTTCTCGAGTATCGGTTTAAATGTTGGCTATCAATTTTACAAATCTGGTATCATCCTTAATGCGGCAAACCAATCTATTTCAATCTCAAACGGTACTCAAGTTCATTTAGATTTTTCGGGCTGGTATGCTGGTTTGAATTTCGAACTTGGAAAATAAAACAGCAGGTGTAATTGGGTAGGTGAAGTGTAGAACATGTTCTAAAATTGTCTTCTGTCTGTGTTTTATAATTTAGTTTAGCTTAATTTTAAGAGAATCAATCTCTCGAAATGATAAAGAAATATTTAGTGTCAAATAAAATTGGGGTATTTCTTGTCAGATTATTTTTTGCTACACTATATGTTGATGGAAAAGCAATCAAACAGCAAAAATTAGTTTTAGTAAAATAACGTTATGAAGATACTTACTTCGTTTATTGTCCTTCTAATTAGCTTGTCAGCTTTTGCACAAGCTCCAGATCGTTTCATTCAAAACTATTTCTTTCCGCCGAATTTTAGTTCGCAAAGTTATGGTGTTGCCAATACCAATTATGGATATATGATGGCTGGTATGTCTATAGATTCTGCAGGAGCTTGGGGATACACCGTTTCTGGTGTAGATTCAATGGGTAATTTTCTTTGGTATAAGAGATATCCGATGGCGAGTAATCAGAACATGTGTATTGGCTGGTTTATTCAGGATTTCTTAAAAAAATCGGATGAAACCTATTACTCCACATTCTATACCCATGACATTGGAACGGAAAACTACACCAGTTATTTGATAAAATTGGATGATCAAGGCGATACATTATGGACAAAACACCTTCTTGGTGATTCAATTGACCAGACGTTAGAAACCAGATCGGTGTCTAAAACAAAAGATGGGGGTTTTTTAATCAGTGGATTAACAGGGCCTTATATGGGTGATACAAAGTGTTTCTTAATGAAAACAGATTCGCTTGGAAATACCCAATGGAAACAGAAATATAATTTTAATACTCAAAATGAAGTAGAAAATGTTTTTTCTGCAATTGAAGATTCTGTAACAAGTAAAATAGTAATGGTCGGTTACAGGAATAATCAAAATAAATCGTTTGTATGCATCCTCGATTCTACAGGTACAATACTTCAACAAAAGTATTTTAATTCTCCGGATGGGGGGTGGTTATTTAACGTAAAGCAATTGCCCGATGGGAATTTCATAGCTGTAGGATCGGAATTCACTGGGAATACAGTTGGTTCATTCGACATGCAAAAACCCATGACCATCAAATTTGATATTAATGGAAATTTAATTTGGAAAAATGTCACTGGACATGAGTCAATCAGTAATAGTTTTCATAGTACAATAATTGAAGATGATAATTCCATATTATCAGTAGGTTTTATGGATACGCTTTTCACCCTGAATATGGGGATCAATACAATGTTATGTATTGAAAAAACTTCATTTTCTGGAAATGTGATCTTCAGACGAATAATAAATATTTTCGATTTGCATTCAAGCGGAGAATATCAAACGATCATCAAATCTGACTTTGGGGGGTATGCAACAGTTGCCTATAATAGTATTGGATCGGGTCCGAATCCTTTTGTTCTCGTCAAACTGGACGAATGGGCTTGTCTATCTGAAGGCTGTCAAACTGCAGGGGTTGATGAATTAAACCCAGACCCAACGATCAGCATATCACCCAACCCGGCTAGCAGTATGCTCCATATTTCTTTGGATGATAACACCGCAAAACAAAATGGAAAACTACTCGACAACC
>CAYPVA010000210.1:0-1989 GCA_964414045.1 uncultured Lishizhenia sp.
TTACCGATTGTTTCGAGGATGTTGTTGTAAATTTTCATGTTTGATCTTTGGGCAAAGTTAGTCATCTAGATGAATTCATTAATTTTAATGCATGTTAAAATACCTCCACAGTTTCTTTTTTATCTTTTCGATACTATTCGCAACGGCACAAACTTGCCCAATTTTACCCACTCCTGCCGTTTATCAGCGCATCAATGGTCAATTTGTGTGTAGTGGCAATTTAGTAGTCGATCCTTCTGAAATCAATCCAGCACTCTTTCAATCTTTCAAGGATCTAGCAAAGTGGAGTCATCAAATGGAAGTTACGCCAAGTGTACAAAACCCAATGGTGAGCTTTAAAAAACTCACCAATGTCAAGCAAGATTCTTACAGCATCAATATCTCTGAGCGCATTGTCATCTCTTATTCCTCAGATGCCTCATGTTTTTATGCCCTTACATCGTTGTTTCAATTGGCCACCGAGCAAGATGGGCAGGTCAGTTTCCAGCAGTGTTTTGTCAAAGATTATCCTAAATTTCAATGGCGCGGCCTGCATCTGGATGTATCTAGGCATTTTTTCACCCCTGAAGAAATCAAGCGCTTCATAGACCTCATGGCTTATTACAAATTCAACACACTGCATTGGCACCTCACCGACGACCAAGGCTGGCGCATTGAAATCAAAAAATATCCTTTACTAACCGAAATAGGCGCTTGGCGAGACTCAACAGTCAACGACCACTACACAACATACCCAAGAACCTATAACAAAGTGCGCTACGGAGGTTTTTACACCCAAGAACAAGTAAAAGAAATTGTGGCATACGCTGCTTCTAAGTATATCCAAGTTGTTCCAGAAATCGAAATGCCGGGGCACGCCAGAGCTGCATTGGCTGCATACCCGCAATATTCTTGCACCGGTGAGCATCTTGGTGTTGAAGGTCTGTGGGGCATCTTTGACGACATCTTTTGCGCCAAAGAAGAAAGCATTCTTTTCTTACAAGATGTTTTGAGTGAAGTCATTCCCTTATTCCCATCCGCCTATATTCATGTTGGTGGAGACGAAGCGCCCAAAACCAGATGGAATGAATGTCCGAAATGCCAAGCAGTTATCAAAGCAAATGGTTTGCACGATGAGCATGAATTGCAGAGCTATTTCATACAGCGCATGGATGCCTTTTTGACAGCAAATGGTAAAAAATTAATTGGTTGGGATGAAATACTTGAAGGCGGGTTGTCACCAAATGCAACCGTCATGTCTTGGCGCGGCTATGAGGGCGGTATCGCTGCTGCTTCTCAAGGACACGATGTCGTGATGTGCCCAGGTTCTCATTGCTATTTTGACCACTACCAAGGAAAGGGTTCTGATGAACCGTTGGCAATCGGTGGTTTCACTTCCTTAGAAAAAGTACTTTCTTTTGACCCGATACCTGCAAACATGACTGTAGCCCAAGCGGCCTATGTACTGGGGGCGCAAGGCAACCTCTGGACCGAATACATTGCAGATTATCAAAAACTAGAATACATGGCTTACCCAAGAGCAATCGCTTTGAGTACGGCGCTGTGGTCTGAGAACAAACCGAGCTATGATGCTTTTCTTCCCGTGCTGTTGCAATATCACTTTCCTTTTTTAGAAAAGAAAAAAGTCAATTTTTCCAAAACATGTCTGAAGCCAGAAATCCAGACAAAACGCAAAGCCAACGGCGGCATTGAAATATTTAAAACACCGGCTAAAGGCATTATTGCCAATGAAGAATTGATCAGCAGCATACCTGCAGCAAAAAGAAAAATTAAAGCGCATGCTATTGTCATTGACCAAGGAAAATCTATACCTGCCAAACACATTAATGTAGTTGCTCATAAAGCATTAGGTGCACAAATTGAATTTCAAACTCCACCAAACCCGAAATACGACAACGGAAGCCTCACTATTGTAGATGGTCAATTGGGCGCCAGACCCTGGAAAGGCAACGAGTGGCTGGGTTTTAACACGGACAGTGTTTCGTTTGA
>CAYPVA010000210.1:2089-3255 GCA_964414045.1 uncultured Lishizhenia sp.
AAGTCGTTAGGGAATGATGCCAAGCCGAACGGCATGAACGATAATGCCAGCGGTGTTGCGCACATCTAATTTCTCTATGATGCGCATTTTATGAGTTTCGACGGTTCTCGGAGAAATGTGTAATTCAAGCGCTATTTCGCGGCATGTTTTTTCTTGACAAATTCCTCTGATGACTTCAATTTCACGCGCGGTGATGCGCTCTAGCGTTTGGATGGTTTTCTTTTCTGCATCTAGCATGCGCTTTGAATGCGGATGAATGTAGGCCTGCTGAAAAAAAACTTGCCGAAAAGCCGTGACGGCCTCCTCTTGAATTTGCATTTTATTGACCACGCCATGAAAGCCCCACTTGAGATAAAGTGGTACCATTGCCGACTTGAAATTTTTGACAGCGAGCAAGAACTTAGCGTGCGGAAAAGTGGCCATCCAGAAATTCATGTAGGCCTGATCAAGTTCTTGTAAGAGATCTGCATCGATCATGATGACTTGAAAAGCTACCCCTGTATATCGGGCACGAAAATCACTGAGGTTTGGCGCCTCACCCACCCATTCAAAATCATTGCGCTGCTCCAA
Organism: uncultured Lishizhenia sp.; assembly: GCA_964414045.1. Taxonomy (GTDB): domain Bacteria; phylum Bacteroidota; class Bacteroidia; order Flavobacteriales_D; family Crocinitomicaceae; genus UBA952. The sequence goes on from CAYPVA010000210.1 coordinate 2,660, forward strand.
CATGGCGCGCAGACCCGTTCTGAAAATGACATTTGAATCAATAAAACCCACGCGGATGCGTGCTCCCAAATAATTACTCATATGACTTGCATTTTTAGTGGGCCAAGGCCCGGTTAGGTTAATACAAGTAGATCTGTTTCATGAGGTAAAATTAAGTGTAGCTACCCAAAGGTAATTCCGTAGATTGACGGATGAACTCAAAATAAAGTTGCACCGCTACTCTTAACTTAGGTCAATCGCTTTTGCTAGCAGGAGCGCTATATTTGTTAAATGGAACGCCGCAAATTCACTTCATTATTGACTTTAAGCGCAATGGCTATGCAAATTGGAAATTTAAAAAGTTTAGAAAATTGGAGCCAATCCCTTAAAGGAAGTGCACTTACTCCGACGCTATTTATTGGTCATGGTTCACCAATGAATGCCATCGAAAAAAATGAATTTGTTCAAGGATTTCAGGATACAGCAATGGGGCTTCCTGAAATTCAGGCCATCTTAGTGATCTCCGCACATTGGCTCACAAATGGCACGGCCGTTACAGCGATGGAAAAACCAAAAACCATTCACGACTTTGGTGGCTTTCCTCCTGAATTATTTGC
>CAYPVA010000211.1:0-3215 GCA_964414045.1 uncultured Lishizhenia sp.
ATGCGCGCTTTTTCAGACTTCCATGGAAATTATGGCTTTACAATAGCCTAGATTCTGCAGCGGTAGCTCACAAAAAAATCAAGCGCCTTCAATCTTTTGAAAAAAAGTTGTCGGTCAAAAGCGCAAAAGTAAGACAAGTAAATGCGCGCAGAAATAATAAAGCACTGAGCAAAGGACGCCCTGATTACAGATACAAGTCCTTGCCTGATAGTACTTTTAAACAAGTCATTTGGGCCGAGAAACTCAAATATAAGTTTGGACAAAAGCCCGTTGTATTTGATACTTTGCTGCATTTGAAAAGTCAGGAGCAACTCTCGCGTTATTTGGTCAAAAAAGGCTATTACTATTCCAAAGTGAGCGCCACTGTTAAAATCAACGAAAAGAAACGCTACGTACATACAACCTACCTCATCGATGAAGGCCCACAATATGTCATCGATTCAGTCACCTATTTAGGGCCCCGTTTATTGCGCGATCTTCATTTAAAGTTGATCAGAAAAAATTACGAGCCTCTTGGGGAACATCCTTTGCTTGGCAAACCTTTTGACCTCGATTACCTCGAAAGCTACCGCGAAAAAGTGGCCAAGTTCATGCGCGATGAAAGTATTTATAAATTCAATGGCACCAGTATTGAATTTTTAGCAGATACCAATCGTCAAGACATGAGCGTACACCTCACAATGCGCTTCGAAGATCGCTTAGTTCCGGCGCTTCAAAACCCAGATAGCCTGATCAGGGTTCCATACCGTTCTACCAAAATCAACAAAGTTTACTTCCATTTAGCTGATTCCGCATTCATGCAAACGAGTTTCATAGCTGAGGCTCAGTCCAAGGGGCGCAGCATCTATGACTCCCTACAACCGCAATACCTCAATACGCTGGCTTCCTTGCGCTATCAAGAGTTAGCTTATACCAAGAAGCAAGCACAAGATCTTAAAGTTCCTTTAGGCACCAAAAGTGACTGGAGAACCATGACTTTAACATACAATGGAGAACAGCCTTGGATCAAGCCAAATGTGCTCGAAATGCAAAACTACCTCGAGCAAAATAATACCTACAAAGAATATTATTTGGATCGCTCCTATAGGTCTTTGGTGCAGTTAGGTGTTTTTAGCTCCGTTAAGCCCTACATTGAAGAGCTCCCCGGCACCAATCTACTCAATGTGCACTACTACCTTGAACCGGCAAAAAAACAATCTTGGGCCTTTGACCCACGTTTTACATCTAGCTTTGGTTTGCTCGGAGCAGCAGCTTCTTTGAATTACACCAACAAAAATATTTTCCGAGGAGCAGAGCGCCTGACTTTTTCAATAGGGGGTGGTTTTGAATCGCAACCTCCTGTCTTTGATGCCAATGCGGGTGATCAAATTGTCAATTCGGGCCGAACCTTTAACACTTTTGAAATAGGTCCAAGTATCAAGCTAGATTTACCCGGCTTATTTCCAAGCCCTGTAACGCTTCTTGGGAAACGTCAAAAACCCCGCACCTTGATCAGTACGGCCATGAATTTTGAAAAGCGAAACATCTTTGACAGACGCGTTTTTCAATTGAACTATTCCTGGAAATTTTTGGTGGGAAAAACGCAAGTATTTCAGTTAGGTTTGCCTGGTGCGTCTGTCATCAAATACGTCAGTATTGAAAAATCTGCAGCCTTTGAAGCACAGTTGCAGCAAGTCAATGACCTCTTTTTATCGAATGCTTATAGCAATCAATTTATCTGGCAAGATTTCAAATTTTCTTTCGAGTACAATAACAAAGAAAAAGACGAAAAAGTAGGTAAGAGAAAACTATTTAGAGGGAATTTGTATTTCAACTCAAGTTTAGATGCGGCAGGCAATTTGCTTTATGCATTTCGCAGCAATCAAGACACATTGGCTGGGGCTTATTTGCTAGGGAAGCAACCTTATTCCCAATTTGTAAGATTAGACAACCAATTGATTGCATCCAATCGCCTCACGAAGGGCAGTTCATGGCACTTGCGTTTGAATGCCGGGGCAGGAATTCCTTACCTGAATTCCAAAACAGCAATGCCTTATGATTACAGTTTCTTTGGTGGAGGATCCAACGATAACCGCGGATGGAGAGCTCGGGCGCTTGGTCCTGGTGCTTACAAATACCACCTCGATACCTCGCGCTTGGCGACGCAAATTGGCGATATCCGCTTCGGTGGTTCGCTGGAATACCGCTTCAATATGGGATCGACATTCAAAGGCGCCTTATTTACCGATTTTGGAAATATCTGGACCTACAGAGAAGATGCTTCACGGGTTGGAAGCCAGTTTGGTTGGTCTACATTTGTACCTCAAATTGCCATCTCTACAGGGATTGGATTGCGCATGGATCTTGACTACTTTATTTTGCGTCTAGACGTCGGCTTCCCTGTTTACGATCCTGCGTTTGCTGATGGTGCGCGCTGGGTTTTCCAAGATTTCAAAGATCGAGCAACCTATTACCAAGAAGGGATGGATCATTTCAACATGAGTCTCGATCAAGTGAAGGCCATCATGCCAAGGCCTTTCTTGCCCAACTATTTGAATTTTGGTATCGGTTATCCATTCTAAAATACCTATGAAAAAGTTACTTCAAGTTTTACCGCTTTTTGTCGTCCTTTTTTCGTGTATGAAAGGGCAAAAAGTCGATTTAATCATCCATAACGCCGATATTCATTGTCTCGACGACGCCAACACGCAAGCGGAGGCCATGGCTATCAAAGATGGCCTCATTGTCGAGGTGGGGCCTGAGCGTCAAATCCTTAATAAATACCGCTCAGACGAATCCATTGATGCGCAGGGCAAGGAAATTTATCCGGGCCTGACTGATGCGCACGGACACATGTTGATGTACGCCAAGCAATTATTAGGTGTGGATTTGCGCGGGGTGCGTTCTGCCCAAGAAATGATCCATCGCTGTGAGCAATACAAAGCAACGCATCCGGAGCTCAAAATGTTAGTGGGTAGAGGCTGGGATCAAAGCATGTGGGCCGATCAAGAAATGCCCAACAATACCGAGCTCAATCGCTTGTTTCCAAATATTCCCGTGTGTTTATACCGCATTGACGGGCACGCCGCATTGGTCAATGATTATTTGTTGCGCAAAAGTAAAGTGATGGACCAACTCGGTTATTTGCACGGTGGAGAAATCGGTTTTTTTAAATTCATTTTAGAGGGCAATAAGGCCTACCCAAGAAATTTAAACTTACCATCAGATTCAGATTT
>CAYPVA010000212.1:0-3169 GCA_964414045.1 uncultured Lishizhenia sp.
GAAGAGCGATGGAGAAGATATTGCGCCTTTGAAAAGTAATTTTGAATTAATTTTAATTTATTAAAAGCGGAAATGATGAAATACTATTATCTAGTTATCGTAGCATTTTTACTCTTTTCTTGTGACCGTTCGTCATGTGACAATGCACAAGCTGCTACCATCGAGGATTATACCGGTTTGGATGGTTGCGGTTTAGTGATCAAGCTTCAGGATGGTACTGTTCTGGAACCAACCAACCTCAATGATTTCAATCTTACCCCTACCGACGGTATGAAGGTTTGGGTGAATTACCATGAATTGAGTGGTATGGCCTCAATTTGTATGGTGGGGCCTATCGTTGAAATAGATTGCTTGGCAAAACGCTAAGACAACAACGCTTTCATTGCTGCAGTGCGGGCAATAAAATAAGGGTTAACCAAATTCGCTTTGTTATAGTGTAGTGGCTCACCTGATACGGCGTGTACTACTTCACCACCCAAAGCTTCCAAGATTGCTTGCCCAGCAGCTATGTCCCATTCCATGGTAGGAGCGAAGCGCGGATAAACATCGGCGTTTCCGAGTGCTAAATCAAAAAATTTAAGTGCTGATCCTTTTTTAATGTAATCAATGTCGCGACCTAAGGCTTTCATATCATTAATGAATTGCAACACAGGCCCGCTATGATGACTCCTAGAACAAGCCATGACCATTGGATTATTTGTATCTGATGGAGGAGAAAGTTTCAGCCATTTTTCTTGCAAATGATATTCGTTAAAATGGAACAAATACACGCCAGTTTCTTTTGAACCCAACAAAATTGTTTCTTGAACCGGCGCAGCGATGAGCCCAAAAATCGGTTTGCCGTCTTGTATCAGGGCAATATTCACGGCAAATTCGTCATTGTGTTTGATGAATTCTTTGGTGCCGTCGAGCGGATCAATACACCAACTCAAAGGCCATTGCTGCCTTTCAATAAAAGCAGCTTTTTCGGTTTCCTCTCCGGTAATTGGAATTCCGAGTGGCTTTAAAATATTTTCGATACAAGCACTCGCGGCATGATCTGCTTCGGTGACCGGAGAACCATCGTGCTTCAAGACCTCTTGAAACCCTTGCTCATAAACTTTCATGATCGCTTTGGCTGCTTCGATGGCAGCTAATATAGCGGCTTGATATATGGGTGATATTGTAGGCAATTAAAGTTGCATTTCTGGCACAAAATCAGGCACAACAAGTTCGCCTTCTGTTTTGGCGATAATTTCTTCCACACTGACTCCTGGAGCTCTTTCGATCAAGTGGAATTTTCCGTCCTTGATTTCAAGTACAGCAAGCTCAGTGACTACTTTTTTGACACAACCTACGCCCGTGAGTGGCAAGGTACATGCTTTGAGTATTTTAGATTCGCCGGCTTTGTTGCTGTGCATCATGGCCACAATAATGTTTTCGGCCGACGCAACGAGGTCCATAGCACCGCCCATTCCTTTGACCATTTTTCCTGGAATTTTCCAGTTGGCGATATCTCCGTTCTGAGAAACTTCCATGGCGCCAAGTACTGTAAGTTGGACATGTTGGCCTCGGATCATGGCAAATGAAGTGGCTGAATCAAAGAAAGAGGCACCGTTTCTAACGGTAATCGTTTGTTTGCCGGCATTGATTAAGTCGGGGTCTTCTTCTCCTTCAAAAGGAAAAGGCCCCATGCCGAGAATACCGTTTTCTGATTGGAATTCGACATCAATGCCTTCAGGAATATAATTGGCAACTAGTGTAGGAATACCGATACCTAAATTGACATACCAACCATCTTTGAGCTCCTGAGCAATGCGTTTTGCAATACCTGTTTTATCGAGTGCCATGCTATTAATTTTTAGTGCGAACGGTACGTTGTTCGATGCGTTTTTCAAAGCGATCACCTTGGAAGATGCGCTGGACAAATATGCCAGGTGTATGAATAAAGTTAGGATCAAGTGTACCGGCTGGCACTAACTCCTCGACTTCAGCAATAGTGATTTTACCCGCCATTGCCATCATTGGATTGAAGTTACGGGCTGTTGCTTTGAAGATGAGGTTACCTTCCGTATCACCTTTCCAAGCTTTGACAATCGCAAAATCAGCGGTGAGTGCAGCTTCTAAAATATGAGGTTTGCCATTGAAAATGCGCACTTCTTTGCCTTCGGCTACTTCAGTACCAAAACCCGCAGGCGTAAAAAAGGCTGGAATACCGGCGCCACCTGCCCTACAGCGTTCAGCAAGACTTCCTTGCGGGATCAGCTCTACTTCTAGTTCTCCAGATAACATTTGACGTTCAAATTCATCGTTTTCTCCGACGTAAGAACTGATCATTTTTTTGACTTGTTTGGCTTGCAACAATAAACCAAGCCCGAAATCATCTACACCAGCATTATTACTAATGCAAGTAAGGTTTTTAACTCCCATTTTGACAAGTTGGGCGATGGAATTTTCTGGGATGCCACAAAGTCCAAAACCACCCACCATGAGTGTCATGCCATCCTGGATGCCATCTAGAGCTGCTTCAACGTTTTTCACTACTTTATTCATGGCTAAAATTCAAAGGGGATTTCAGATTCGTCGACTGTTTCAGGTTGTGGTGCAACGGTGCAATCATACACCGAAGGATCGTAGTCTGTAGGAGGCTCGAAATCTCGGGTAGAGAGTGCAATGACTGGATCTTTGTAGACCCGCTGCATGTAGTAGCCATAGATTGGTAAGGCCATGCGACCACCTTGCCCCCAGGTCATGGTTTTAAAGCGTACAGCGCGGTCTTCGGCGCCTACCCAAACACCAGTAACCAGTTCCGGAGTAATCCCGACAAACCAACCGTCAGAGTTATTTTGTGTGGTTCCGGTTTTTCCTGCAGTTGGTGCTGTAATGCCACCCCAGCTTCGGCCGCCACGTAAGCTACCACCTGTTCCAAAATTGATCACGCCTTTCATCATTTGCAGCATTTCATAGGCTACTGTAGCATTTAGGGCTTGTTCGCGGTGTTCGGTTGCACTGTAAATTACTTTACCATTGCGGTCCGTGATGCGTTCAATGAAAGTTGGACGTACATAAATACCATTGTTTGGGAAAACACATTGTGCCGCCACCATTTGTAATAAGGAAAGATCCATACTACCTAAACACATGGACGGAACCACATCGTTTGGATGCAAGTTGATTTCCATCTTTTTGA
>CAYPVA010000213.1:0-3161 GCA_964414045.1 uncultured Lishizhenia sp.
CCTAAAACACCCCAGAATTCAATGATGTCCAATACTTTATAATTATAAGATGCACCCGCAAACTTGAAAAAATCAGGAATTTCTTCGGCAGCTTCGTCCATGAATAAAATTTGTAATTCAGGGAAATCAGGCGTACTGTTTTTCATGGCAGTCAGTTGCTTGGCTGTAGCACGACAGTGGTCACAACTTGGCGCAAAAAAACAGATGAGTTTTTTGCCTTGATCAATGTTTGCAAAGTATTTGGCATAACCCGAGAGCTTTTGCTTGGGACCAAGATCTTTAGTCTTGACTGTTTTTGTGGTGTCTTTGGCGTTCTTTGGATCAACCACGGCAACTGGGTTTATTGCCGCACCTTCATTTTTTTGTTTCGAAAGTGTATCTGTTCCCAAACCAATAGATGCTGCAGAACCGCCACCCGGCAAAGCAGGGTTCGCCGAAACGGCTTTATAGGTTGGTATGAAAATAAACATGAGGAGCATGCAAACACTCAAGATTGTGGACAGAAACCAAATATTTGATTTTTCTGGTAAATGTGCGCCATAGCGTTTCCAAAGAATGAGGAGTAAACCTATAGATAGCACATTTTTTAAGATGGCTTCTAGTGGAGTCATGGGTAATAAAGCGCCAAAACAACCACAATTTCCTTGATTGCCCGATGTAGCCAATTGAATGGACAAATGGACTACAAAAACACCAAGCATTAAGACGACAGCTGGAATGACGTACTTCTTGAGGTCAAAAGGAAAGAGCAACAATACACCAAGGCCAAATTCAACACCAATCAGTGAGCGAGAAAAAATCTTGGCAAGTTCAGTAGTAAACCCAAGTGGATAAAGCTGCTTCACTTCAAACATTGAAATGGTGCCATAAGCTGAAGGATCTGGGTAAATTTTACCGTAAGCAGATACCAGAAATAATCCGGCAATGAGGATTCTAATAGACCAAGGTAAGTAGCGTTCAATGTTTTGCATAGGTAGCGATTTATAAGAACGAAAATAAATGGTTGGCTGCAAGCTCATTTGACTTTAACAGCGTATTAACAATTCCCGAGGTGAATAAGCGCAAAGACACTGTAATTGAGCATGTCAAAATAATTGCCTTCGACACCTTCTGAGACCAAGGTTTGCCCCGCGTTATCTTCAATTTGTTTGATGCGCATAATTTTACTCAAAATGAGGTCTGTTAAGGAACTCACACGCATGTCGCGCCACGCCTCACCATAGTCATGGTTTTTGCGCTCCATGAGTGCTTTGGCTTCAGCTGCAATATGATCGTAGTGCACGATAGCTTCCTGAGGTGTCATGTTATCTTGTAAACCAGCCGGAATGCGCACTTGAATAATGGCCATGATGCAGTAATTGACTATTGCTTGAAAGGCATCCTCGAAGGATTCATCGACCTTGCTGGCACCCGTTTCTTGTATGGTTCTGATGCGCTGAGCCTTGATGAATAATTGATCAGTGAGAGAACTTGGTCTTAGAATTCGCCAAGACAGACCGTAGTCATGAGATTTTTTTTCAAAAATCTCTCGACAAATAGTCATTACATTTGTGTATTGTAATTGTGTTTGTGTCATGAATCAGGGTAAGGAACTAGGTGCAGTTTTTCATAGAAGTCGTTTTTTGAATATCAAAGGACAACTTCATGATTTTGCACAACCAAAGATAATGGGAATTTTGAACATAACACCGGATTCCTTTTATGAAGAAAGCCGTGTCCATACTTCAGATGCAATTCTTTCACGTGCTGCGGCATATATTGAACAAGGATGTGATATTTTAGACATCGGTGCTAGTTCAACAAGACCCGGAGCCACTCCACTCAATGCCCAACAAGAAATAGAACGCTTGGGCTCTTGCATCAGTCAAATTAAAAAAGCATTCCCTTCAACCTTAATTTCTTTAGATACCTATCATGCGGCAGTAGCTCAATACGGGATTGATGAAGGCTGTGACCTCATCAATGATATTTCTGCCGGGCAATTTGATCCAAATCTTTGGCAGGTTATTGCCGCAGCTAAAATACCCTATGTTTTGACCTATAACCGAGCAGCACAAAACAATCAAGCCCAAAGCCATTTACAAACTAAGGGTATTATCAGCGACGCACTTTCATTTCTTTCCGAAAAATTAGTGGCCCTCCAAATGATCGGCATCACAGATGTCATCTTAGATCCTGGATTTGGTTTCGGAAAAACACTAGAGGAGAATCATCAATTATTACAACAGCTCGAACATTTACAAATACTAGGGCAACCGCTGCTTGTCGGTGTGTCACGGAAATCTATGATCACCAAAAAACTGAACATTGATGCAAAGCGTGCTTTGAACGGAACCAGTATCTTAAATACGGTTGCTTTCACCAAAGGCGCAACTGTATTTCGTGTGCACGACATCGAGGCTGCAAAACAATTGATCTCATTGCTCAATTAGGAATAATCACTGTAAATGAAACTTTTTTACGTACTTTCGTATTATTGTACAACTTTAATAAGCGTATGAAAGCTTTATCCTTTATTCTATTTAGTTGCCTCGGGCTTTTTGCCTTTGCTCAGGCTCCTAGTGCAAACTTCACCATTTCAGATTCAGACAACATCCTTTGTGAAGGCGATTGCATTTATTTGGTCAATAATTCAACGGGCGATGGTCTTGTTTACACATGGCAATTTAACGGTGGAACACCCTCCACTTACATTGGTCAAAATCCAGGTCAGGTTTGTTTTAATGCAGCCAGCACAACAAGTCCGTTCCAAATTACCTTGACCGCAACCAATGCGCAAGGTGCCGTGAGTACTATCTCGCAATTTGTAACAGTTTTACCAATGCCAACGCTTAGCACTACCATTTCCGATACATTGGGTGGTGCTTATGTTGTTATTCCTGACACCACAATTGACATGTTCCAAGAAGCATATTTGTACGCCGAAGGGGCTCCTGTAGGAGGTAATCTAACTTGGTTTCCAAGTGGTGTTGCCGCAGATAGCATCCCGGGTTGTACAACGTGTTTTGCCGGTGACTCCCTCACTGTAACGCCATTTTACACGACGAACTACGTAGTGCAATACGGACTCAACGGATGTTATGCCTATGACACTGTTCTTGTAACTGTAAATTTTGCCAACTTGGTTAAAATTGAATTGCCAAACTCCTTCTCCCCTAACG
>CAYPVA010000214.1:0-3127 GCA_964414045.1 uncultured Lishizhenia sp.
TAGAATCAAGTGGAAGTAAAAGTTGCTCAAAAGCAAATTCTTCTCGATTCATAGGCATAAAAAAACCTTGACCAATGAGCTGTATATTAATCCCATGCGTTCTTCTCAGTTTGATTACATTACAAATTGCTTCCGACCCAATGGGCCCAATCGCAATGCCATAAATATTATCTTTTACCGAGGGAATGAAATGTAAAACATAGGCGTTGTTGGGTTTGATTTCAAAAGGTAAATTAGCTTTATTCAGTTGGTAAGCATCCAATAGCACACGCTGAAACGCCATATCATTGGCCATTAACTTGTACAATTTATTGCGCAAAAGTTCAATATCAAGGTGCTTTATTTCATCTGATTTCAATTGAAGCTTGAGCTCTTTTATGTGTTTTTCAAAAACTTGGTCTATGGCTGAAACTTCTTGATCAAAATCAGTAAATATGGTTTCATAACAAAATGCTGCCAATAAAGTCAAATCTTGCTTATTAGAGATTTGATCAACACCATTAATTCCAATACAAATATGAGTTTGAAAAGTAGAATCGGCGAAAACGGAATCAATATAGAAAAAGCGTGCTGCAACTTGGAAGAGTTCTTCTTTGGAATATTTTGTTTTCTTTGGCGCCTCTCCTGCTGCGTCTATTGCTATCATCATTGTAAGTAAATTAAAAGAAAGTGCTGTATCTAGATAGAGCAAGCGCTTGTATTCAGCTTTAATTGCAAGTGTATCGGGATATAAACTAAAGAGTTTGCTTCTTTCAGCCGCTTGCTCCTTGGTGTGAAGTGCTGGGGTATTTAAAATGACATAATCAAACCGTCTTTTAAAAGCGCTATAGGCACTATTGGGAGATTGCCAAGCCATTGCGGCTGCTTTTTTCACGCCGTTTTGCTCATATGTTTGAATTTCGATGTGGAGTTGTGACGTTATTTGACATTTACGCTGAATCCGTAAAATTTCTTCTTCTTTCGATGATGGTATCTCCATCGTTGTAACTTCTCTATATAGCTGAAGATATTCATTACCTTTCTGACACTCGCCGAGAATGCAATGGATGTGCATCATATTCCAATAATCCGTTCCAGTAAATTCCTTGATTTTTAGATAAGTGGAAAGTGCATTACGAAGCAAGGTTGTGTCTTGCCTGCTAATATACACTTGATAATAGGCCATACCTAAGTCTTGATAATAATCATCGAGGTTTGCATCAAACTGATTGGTGTCTATTTCAAGTAATTCATTAAGAATTTCATTGACAATGGCAGAATCTAACACTGTGCAAGTTGGGTGTTGATTTTGTTTTCTATATATTTCGTAATCGTTGGTTTGAGCGCTTAGAAAACCCGAAAGCAGTATAAAAGAGGTGAAATAGAATATTAATCTCATCTTTCTAAACTTTCCAACTCCCCCACTTCATCAACAGAAATCACAATTGGTTCTGTTTTGCTACTCAAAATCAGCACCAACTGATATTTGCTTTTAGCCATTAACTTGACCCTGCCAAATCCTGAAAGTTCGTAATAACCATAATAGCCCAAAAGGCCATCGATGCCAATTTTACGGCGAAGATCTGCGTAGTCTATGATTTCTATTTTTTCAATGTCCTGAAGTTTTATTTCGATTTGACCTGCTATTCGTTTGAAAATCAATCGAGTTTCATCCTTCTGAATTTGGTACGGGACTAATACAAACGACGCAGCAATAGCGAGTAAAAAAATCAAACCAATGCTAATGATAAAGGCGTAGTTGGCTTGAACCAATAAAGCGATCAAAATCAAGACAGCCAAAAATGCCTGAATAATCCAGATACTGGTGCGGTCATAGCTTGAGGGAATGGTTTTGGGCATGGTATCAAATTTAAATAAAAGTAAGTATCATTCCGTATTTTTCCTGTTTTCAAGCAAGTAATTTGAGGTACTTTCATTCATATATGTTGATGTTATTTTAAATAACATTTAATGTTAATTATTTTATTTAATTTTGTAATGGAAATTTACTTCGAGGATCCCAAATTATTGGAACTTGCTTCAGATGAAAAAAAAGCGATACGAAAACTTGGTAAGCTACAATCAAAATTATTTCTAAGAAGATTAGAATCACTATATATTGCCAGCTCGCCATCTGAATTAGACTATCTACCAGGAAATTTCCATTTATTGAAACACGAACGACACGGACAATGGGCCTGCAACTTGAAACATCCATATCGGCTTATTTTCGAAATAAGTTTATTCGAAAAAGAAAATAAAGTTCTCAAAGAAGCAGCAAACCGCTATTACGTTACTATCATCGAAATCATTGATTACCATTAAACATGAAGAATCAAACCTCATATAAACCCCAGAAAATCAATCATCCAGGATCTGTACTTGCTGAGAAATTGCAAGAACTAAATATTGGCTCTAAAGAATTCGCACTCAGAACAGGAAAGCCAGAGAAAACCATCTCGGCCGTTCTCAATAAAAAAAGTAATATTACTGCTGTTATGGCAGTACAATTTGAATTTGCATTAGGTATTCCTGCTGCATATTGGCTCCAACACCAAATGTATTATGACATATATATTGCGGAGCAGAAATTAGACAGCCATCATACTGAAAACTTGAAATGGCTCAATAACTTTCCAATAGATGAATTAATTCGTCTCGGATATATCAAATCATGTATCTCCGCATCAGAACAACTCGAAGAATTACTGAAGTTTTTTAGATTTAGTGATATCAAAGCTTGGGAAAACTTCTACTTCAAGCAAAAATTAAAAGTTAATTTCAGTATTTCGTTACTTGAGTACCAAAACCCATATATACTTGCAACCTGGTTGCGTATCGGAGAGCTTCAAGCATCTAAATCGAACACGACGGTTTATAATGTTAAAAAATTTAAAACTTTACTTCAGTATATCTCTATACACAGATTACAAATTTCATTTACTCAACTTCAAGAGCATTGCATTAAATCAGGGGTTAAAGTTGTTCATACTGCCCCGATAAATAACTTAGCCGTCAAAGGATCCATGCGCTGGATCAATAACTCACCACTAATCCAAATAGCCGTTGATTTCAATTCAGCGGAATTTTGGCCAACCTTCTTCCATGAAGCTTCACATATACTTTTACACGGAAAAAAGGAGATCTT
>CAYPVA010000215.1:0-3117 GCA_964414045.1 uncultured Lishizhenia sp.
CATGAATGATACCAAGGCGTCTTGGCCAAATGGTAGTGAGCGCCGCAATATTGATGACAAATTGGCAATCTGCCATTTCTTTTTCTAGAAAAGCACGATCGAGTATATTTCCTTCAACGATCTCAATGGATAATCCATCGAGTACCTGTGTATTTGTTCCGGGTAATATTTGTGCTTTGACTTGAAAGCCCTGATTGATAGCTTCGCGGGTAACACTCGCGCCAAGCATGCCATTGGCACCGGTTATGAAAACTTTTTTATTCATGAAAGGAATAAATCGGAGAAATGACTTCTCAAAAATTAGACGAACAAAGATATTAAAATTTCCAAGAAATACCGGTATGGAGCTGCCACTGATTGACCTTAAACCCTTGATCAGGAGATGAAGTAGTAAAGCCTTTCCATTGAAAGAGATAGCTTGGTTCAATGAAAATTCCGAGGTGTCTATTGGCGTAGTATTGAAGTTTAACGCGCTGTTGTTGATTCAGGCTCCAACGGTTGAGGTCTTGGGTAATATTGACTTGACTTGGGTTGTAGCCAGGAATGCTGAGTGTTTGAAGTGCATTAGTGATATAATTGAAGGTGAGTCCTGTAGAAAATTGTAAACCGAAGTTTCCGATACATTTTTCAAAACCAAAGTTGATAGGGAGTTCGAGTAGATTGAGTTGTACGCCGCTGATGTAATTGGTGTGTACGTGACTCGTGTCAGAACCAAAAGGAGGGTTAGGAGGGGAATTTGGCCATGGGCCGTCCTCTAGTTCTTCGTCTGAGATTTGTCGCTGACCAAATACATATGTAAATAAATAGTGTTCTTTGTCATCGTATGAATAGACGTTTGTCTTGGTAAAATTCTCGGTTAAAGCAAGTTGTTGTTGCCCGATGCCTAGCTCAGCAAACCATCCTTTTGGGAAGTGATACTGCAGCGCTATGGTTGGCTTCTGCACAGTGCTGATGCGTTGTTTGTAGGATGCTGAATTATTGAGCACATAGATTGGGGCTTGAAGTATAGTAGCTGCTTTGCGACTAGCTATCTGAATACTTAAGCGACTCAGGTTATTTTTTCCATCAAAGCCTGTTTTCAGGTCTTGTTTGGAGATGAGTAGCGGTTTGATGCTAAGTGTTTGAAGCGCTTGTTCTCTAAATGCTTCATCTTGCAGAGGCGATTCGTTGAAGTTTGCTGCCGTAGAAGGGGCAGCTGTATGAACTTGATGTGCTGAATCATTGATGAATAATGCTTCTTGGGGAGAAGATTTGGTGCCATTTATAAGCATTTCATCCTTTAATAAAGTAGCAGTTTCTTGTAGAGGAAAATTTGCAGCGATAAATGGTTTTAAATCTGGTGACAATTCAGATTTGCTGCCAGTGGTTGGCTCAGATGTATTGTTTTCTACTTCTTTGGTCTGATAGGAATTTGCCGCTTGCTGAGCTAGTGTTTGCTGGGCTTTTAGATTTTCGTTTTGCTGGTTCATGACAAAGAAGGTAGAACCTGCACCAATTCCTGCAGCTGTTATTGCAGTAAGGACATATTTATAGATGGGCTTTGCATACCAGATCTTTGGTTTGCCAATGACGTCGTGCAAACGCTTCCACATGAGTTCTTGAGGGGCTTTATGTCCCTTGAGTTGTTCCTTGAGGAATTTTTCAAATGCGTCTAGTTCTTGCATAATTAGCCGATCATTTGGGTGCGTTCATTTTTATCTATGGCTTTTTGTAGCGCTTTCTTGGCTTCAAAAAGCTGTGATTTTGAGGTGCCTTCAGATATCTGAAGCAAGTCTCCAATTTCTTTATGTGAATAGCCTTCCATCACGTAAAGATTAAATACCATACGAGATCGCGTTGGCAACTTTTGAACGAGGGACAAGATTTCTTCGGCCCCTAATTGTTGGTGAATAGTTGGGTCTGTGGCGGCCAAACTATAGGCGCTTTCGATGCTTTGATGTTGTGCAAATTTGGCAGCACTACGCAAATAATCGATAGAGGTATACACAAAGATTTTTTTGATCCAGCCGGGCAGATGCGCACTACTCTCTATGCGGTTTAAATTCTGGTAAATTTTTACAAAAGCATCTTGAAAAATATCTTGAGCAGCGGCTTCGTCTTGCGCATAACGCATGCAAACCTTAAACATTGCAGGTGCAAAAAGATCGTATAGTTCTTTTTGTGCCCGAGGTTCTTTTCGGATACAAGCGTTGATGAGGTCGTCGTAGAGTTGCTTTTCTTTCATCTTCCTGTGTTAAGTCGTTAAAGACTCAGAATGGTTGGATGAAAGTGCAACTTAGATAATAAAGATGGCTCCGAGGGTAAGGACTGAGCAAATAATCAGTACAATGCTTTGTTCGATTGGTAGTTCAGTACGGATACTTACAGTTGGTTTTTTGAGCGCCAAAAGCAAAAGGCGTAGGTAGACAAATGCACCAATTACAGAGCCAATGAGCGCAAGTATGGTTGTATAAGGTAGGTTAGGAGCTGCCGCCCATAAAAGGAAGAACTTACCAAAGAAACCTGCCATCGGTGGAATACCAGCCAATGAAAATAAGGCCAAAACAATCGAAATACCTAAAAGGGGGTGTTTCCAAGCTAACCCTTCCCAAGCACTGAGTTCGTCAGCGTTTTCACCATTTGCCTGATTGCTGACAACCAATGCAATGGATGATACCGCATAGGCCAACACGAAAAAGAATACATTGGTATTATTGGCATCTGCTAGACTAAATAACATGAGGCCAGCATTGGCAATAGATGAATAGGCAATCAGACGTCTGAAGCTTGTTTGTTTCCATGCGGTGATGTAGCCATAAAAAACAGATGCGACAATAATCAAACTCACAAGGTCAATCCAGAAGAAATAAGAATCTCGGAAAACCATAGCAAAGACATAAATGACAGCGTAGATTCCTGCAATCTTTACCACTGTTGACATGTACATCAAAACGGCATTTGAGGCACCTTGATAAACATCTGGCCCCCAAAAGTGGAAAGGAACCGCACCAATTTTAAATGCAAAACCTGCTAAAATAAACAAGCTGCCGATCATGGCCATAGGGCTTTGCCAAATACCAATGGCTAAATTTGATTGAATTTCAACCAATTGAAAGCTTCCTGTTGCACCATATAGCA
>CAYPVA010000216.1:0-3102 GCA_964414045.1 uncultured Lishizhenia sp.
GCACCTTGAGGAATGATTTCTCCTTTTAATGGTTTTCCACCGTAGATTTCAAAAGAGGCCATGCGTTATTTTTTGATGAATTTCTTCTTGTTGTTGTTTTTGTTCTTGTTGTTCTTTTGCTTGTTAAAGCGCTTGTTTTGATTTTGACCGATACCCATTGTTTTGAGCAGCGTATTGGTGTTGACCAATTCATCTGGATTTTCAAGGATGAGTTCGCCTTTAGACAACTCTTTCAATTGTTGCGCAATGACGTGGTTTTCAACGGTGTCGTTGTTGTAGGCCAAAAACTGCTTTTTCATGAAATTGGCCATGGTGCTCTTGAGGTATTCTTTCTCTAGCGGTACGGCTACCTCTTTAGCTGCTTCGAGGATGGCCTGTGTGTATTTGCCGTAATGACCATAACGAATCTTGGAAGAAGGATAAACCATGCGCTGTGGCTTCTCGTTGAGGACCTCTTGCTTTGGCTTTTCATAGGGCGAATCTACATCGAGTTCAAAATTAGACATCACAAAAAGGTGTGTCCAGAGTTTGTGGCGGTAGTCTTCGACATCGCGCAGATGCGGATTGAGTTGCCCCATTACTTCGATGATGGCTTGTGCCGCACGGTTTCTTTCTGTGCGGTTTTCAATTTCCATCGCATGCGCAATCATGTTTTGGACATTTCTACCGTATTCCGGTAAAATGAGTGGGCCACGCGTGGTATTATATTCCATAATTAGTTTTCAAGATGAGCTGCCAAGGCGTTGTCATAGATGGCTTGTGCCTCTGTGATGAAACCATAGTGTTGTTCATCGATTTGTAATTTACCTTTGGTGACGTGTCCGAGTAGGGTCATGTTGACACCAGTGGTGAGCATGAATTCGACAAACGCTTCTTCTTGCTCTTCGGTAACACTCACGACAGCACGGCCCTGACCTTCACCAAACAAGAATGCATCTAGACGAATGTCGGCGTCACTGACGATGTCAAAACCAAGTCCTCTTGGCATAGACATCTCAACAAGCGTTACGTACAAACCACCGTCTGCAACGTCGTGAACAGCATTGACCAAACCGTTAGAAATGAGGCCCATGATGGCTTGTTGCATTTCAAATTCTTGCTCTAGATCAAAATAAGGAGCAGGAGAAGCTTTGATGCCATGATAGCTGGCAAGGTATTCAGAGGAAGCGATGTCTTCGGTGTAGTTTCCGATCAAGAAAATGAGGTCGCCTTTTTGTTTGAAATCGAGGGTCATGACTTTTTCTTTGTCAGGTACAATACCGATCATGCCGATGGTTGGGGTTGGGAATACCGGAACCTCTTTGCCGTTCATGACGGTTTGGTTGTAGAAAGAGACATTTCCGCCGGTAACAGGCGTTTCAAACTTCAGACAAGCGGCAGACATTCCTTTGATGGCGCCAACAAACTGCCAATAGGATTCTGGGTTATACGGATTTCCGAAATTGAGGCAATTGGTAATCGCACTTGGCACACCACCAGCACAGGTAATGTTGCGCGCAGCTTCACTCACGGCAATCATGGTACCGATTTCTGGATCGGCATTGACATAACGTGAATTGCAGTCAACGGTCATGGCCAAGGCTTTGTTGGTGCCTTTGATATTGACAACACCTGCATCTGAAGGACGATTGGTGGTCATGTTGCGGGTGCCGACCATTGAGTCGTATTGTTCGTAAACCCAGCGCTTAGAAGCGATATTTGGCAAAGCCAACATGGCCGAAGCTACAGCTTTTAAGTCTTGTGGCTCAGCGACATCGTTGATGTTGAATTTTTTGAACTCTTGGTAATACGCAGGCTCTGCGTAATCTCTTTTGTATTGTGGTGCTCCGCCGCCAAGTACCAAAGACTCTGCGGGTACATCGCCAACCAACTGGCCAGCCATGTAGTAGCGAATACGACCGGTGTCTGTAACTGTACCGATTTCTTCGGCGTGGAGGTCCCATTTGTCAAAGATGTCCTTGACGATATTTTCTTTTCCTTTTTGAACCACCACCAACATGCGCTCTTGAGATTCTGACAAAAGAATTTCATAAGGCAACATGTTGTCTTGACGCGTTGGAACGCGATCGAGGTGAATTTCCATACCTACACTTCCAGCTGCACTCATTTCACAAGTAGAGCAAGTAATGCCCGCAGCACCCATATCTTGCATACCGACAATAGCGTCGGTTTGAGAAAGTTCCATGGTTGCTTCAAGCAATAGCTTCTCCATGAATGGGTCACCTACTTGTACGGATGGTAAATCTTCGGCTGACGCCTCAGTGATATCTTTGGATGCAAAGGCAGCACCAGCAATGCCGTCCTTGCCAGTTGCAGAACCCACAATGAAAACTGGGTTACCAGGGCCTTTTGCAGTAGCAGAAATGATTTTTTTGGTGTCGATGATTCCGGCAGAAAAAGCATTGACCAATGGGTTGGTATTATACGACTCATCGAAGAAAACTTCACCGCCGACAATCGGAATACCAAAAGCGTTTCCGTAGTCGCCGATGCCTTTAGTGACACCTTTGACCAACCATTTGGTGCGTGCTTCTTCAATATTTCCGAAGCGCAAAGAGTTGAGTTGCGCAATTGGGCGCGCGCCCATTGTAAAGATGTCTCGGTTAATCCCACCAACACCCGTTGCTGCGCCTTGATAAGGCTCGAGTGCACTTGGGTGGTTGTGCGATTCTATTTTAAATACGCAACCTAAGCCGTCGCCGATGTCTACCAAACCAGCGTTTTCTTCACCGGCCTTCACGAGCATGTGTGGCCCATCTTTTGGCAACGTTTTGAGCCAAAGGATGGAGTTTTTGTAGGAACAGTGCTCACTCCACATCACGGAGTAAATGGCTGTTTCAGTAAAATTGGGTGTTCTGCCTAAGATTTCTTTGATCATGTCAAATTCGTCGGCACGGAGGCCTAAATCGAGGGCTTGCTGGAGCGTGGCTTCTTGTTGGTATTGGCTTTGCATAAGATTTGTGAATTCGACACAAAAGTAAGCATTAATATGATAGCATCTTTCAACATTAAGCCTTAAATTTGTCCTTTAAAAAGCTAAAGAATGAGTTACGACATCATCGTTGTTGGAAGTGGACCTGGCGGATACGTCACGGCCATCCG
>CAYPVA010000217.1:0-3101 GCA_964414045.1 uncultured Lishizhenia sp.
GATTTTCCAACGTTCGGACGACCGACTATGGCAACTATATTACTCATTTCTTAAACTTAATATCCGTATTTCTTGAGCTTGACCTCTGAATGACGCCAATCTTTGTCGACTTTGACATAATTTTCTAGAAAAACCTTTGTTTCCAAGAATTTTTCCATGTCGATGCGCGCTTCACGACCAATGCGTTTGAGCATTTCGCCACCACGACCAATAATGATTCCGCGTTGTGAGTCACGCTCAACAATAATGTTTGCCCTGATTCTTGTGAGGCCAGGTTCTTCTTTATATTCCTCTACCTCTACTTGCGTACTGTAAGGGATTTCTTTCTGGCAATGAATGAATATCTTTTCTCGAATGATTTCCGATATGAAAAAACGCATAGGACGATCTGAAAGTTCCTCTTTGTCGTAGTATGGTGGGCTCTCAGGGATGAGGTCGAGGATTTCTTGCCAAACTGCGTCAATGTTAAATTGATGAAGGGCAGAGATAGCAAAGACTTTGGCTTTTGGTAGTTTTTCTTGCCAATATTGCACGCGCTCCATCACTTTGGCCTGATCAGACTGATCGATTTTATTAATGACGCAAAAAACAGGAACTTCTAAGCGTTGGATGCGCTCGAGGGTTTCCTTGTGGTTCATTTCATTTTCTTTGGTGTCAGTCATGAAGATGAGAACGTCGGCATCTTGAATAGAAGAATTGACGTATTCCATCATGTTTTCGTGCAGTTTATAAGCCGCATTGACAACACCTGGGGTATCCGAGAAGACAATTTGATAATCTTCATCATTGACAATCCCTAAAATTCTATGACGCGTGGTTTGAGCTTTCGAACTAACAATCGAAAGTTTCTCACCCACAAGTTGATTCATGAGTGTAGACTTCCCGACATTCGGTGAACCTACGATATTGACAAATCCTGATTTGTGTGCCATAATTGAATTTAACTACAAAGGTACAATATAATAACGGGATGCTTAGCAAGTGAATCAATGAATGCCAATTGTAAGATTTTTTTAACTTAGTGTCATGGAACAAATCGAACAACAAATTACAGCGCTCAAAGCGCAACTAACCGGAGATCTCTTCTCAGATATCGAAACACAGCAAAAAATCTATGAGCTAAAAAAACAGCTCAATCCGGAAATTGAGTCGCATCCCGAACAAGACGACGACGACGGTTGTTTGTATTGCGGTAGTTAATCAATAGCTCTGCTTATGAGCTGTTTAAGAAATGTAAAAAAACCTACGCTATGTATCGCATCTCAAAATTAAAGCTCATTATTGTTTGTTCAATATTGGCATTGAGTCAAACTTTTTTATTTGCTCAGTCAGGCACCATGTTTGGCCTTTACAGACAAATGTCTCCTTCTAGTGTTTCTTTGGTTTCGATGGATCCCACGACCGGAGTCATTACCCTTGTTGGGAACCAAGTGCTCAGTACCACAATCAACCTAACAGGCGTCGGCTTGAATCCTTATAATTTCAGTTACAACTACCAGGATGGCGACTCTTGGTTGTCCTTATCATTACTTGACGGATCAATTATATCTGACGTAACCGTTTCGCTCCCAAGTGCCACTGGTGATTTTAATAATTTCCGATTCAATACCGCAGATTCCATTATGTATGGTCTCTATTCTCAAGTCGTTTTTAATCCAACTACCGGAACTTATAGCGGAGACATGCGTTTGGCAAGTTGTGATCTTTCCACAGGAGGTGTCAGTTTGATTTCTCCAACCTCAATTACTTCGAACTATACCATGGCCGGTTCTGCGATCAACCCGCATTTGATGGTTTATTATTTCATTACCGAAGGCAAACTCCGTGGACTAGACTTATACAATGGTACCATCTACTCTGACCCAGTTATCACCATTCCTTCTGGCGGCAACAGTTTTGACAATTTTGCTTACAGCTGTGCAGATACTACAATGTACGGCCTTATCATGGAAAATGGTGTCAAGTGTTTGGGTAAGATTGACGCAACAACTGGAATTGTAACACCACTTCCTACCCTACTCAATCTAGACAATTACATCATGAATGCGGCAACGATTGATCCGGTAAATGGTGTGTATTATTTTGAAACTATGATTGGCAATGACGTTGTTTTGCTAGGTGTTTCTTTAGTCGATGGCGCAATAGTTTCCTCTGCTACCATAGCCAACGGCTTCTATTTCGACATGTTCAAAATGGACAGTGACTGTTTTGAGGCTGCTGCTATGAGACCTAATCCGGCAGCCAGCTTGAGCACGCCATTGAGCACTGATTTAATGGTATTTCCAAATCCTAGTCAAGGACAATTTACAGTTACCTCTGAAGATGAAATAACTGAAATCTCAATTTTTGATGCGCAAGGAAAAGTCATTTATCAAGACCTCATCAAAGATAATTCTACCATTATATCAACTGAAAATTATGCACCGGGGGTTTATCTACTCAAAGCTACTTTTTCTGACCTAACCGCTGTCAAACGAATCGTTGTAGAATAGCTTAGAACAACTTTTGTCTTTTCAGTAAATATTGCAGTAGTATTTGATTGTATCCCATTTCTATCGGTGCTTTCACAAGGTCTATGCCGTTATTGAGGCAGCGCATTTCCATATTTTTAAAATGGGTACTCAGTGCTTGCTGATATTTTTCTCTGATTTCTGCAGGCCTTAAGTTGAGTGTTTCACCTGTTTCCATATCTACCAATTGATACGGGCGGTCTTCGAGCTCAAAATTTTGTTCGAGTGCTTCATTGAAAACATGAAATAAAATGACTTCATGC
Organism: uncultured Lishizhenia sp.; assembly: GCA_964414045.1. Lineage (GTDB taxonomy): Bacteria > Bacteroidota > Bacteroidia > Flavobacteriales_D > Crocinitomicaceae > UBA952. Next base: position 2,774 of record CAYPVA010000217.1, read on the forward strand.
TTATTGTGCTTCAAATGCAATAAAGAATCAAATAAGGCATCTGAATTTTGAGGGTCATCAAGTAAATCCGTGAACACCAAAACCATGCTGCGCTGATGCGCCAATTCAGCAATATCGTGAAGCGCCTTGGCGGTATTGGTTTGCTTTTTATCGGTGGGTTGATAAATGTGGAGTCTTTTTTCTAATTCACTATATAAATAGCGGTGATGCGTCATCGATGATTTTGCAGGGGTATGTAATGCGAGTTTTTCATCGAAAATACTCAGGCCAACTGCATCGCGCTGTCTTTTTAATAATTCAATCAAACTTGCCGCCGCATAAATGGAGA
>CAYPVA010000218.1:0-3096 GCA_964414045.1 uncultured Lishizhenia sp.
CAATCCTCCCAAATATGCAACCGTAAAATAGGTACCCGCCGGGGTGCTGTTATCGATTGTATATTGAGCTGTACCCGTAGGAGTGCCAAGACCAAGTGAAGTCAAATTCACTGTTGTGCCTGAAGCATTTACAATAGAATAGCTTGGAGCCACATTCCCTTGAGGCCCTGTACCATTATTTACCTTCACATAAATTGCCGAGCGTGGGTATTCCAATTCTTTTAACCTAGGGAGCTCCCCTGCGGCCTTAGTCCAATACGTAGCACTAAAACCAGTTGGCAGTGTTGTCGAAGAGTTAGGCGTTTGACTTACATATACAGTCGAAGCAAAAGTCCCTGCACCTGCACGAGACTGAGTAGTGTAAGAAGTACTTGCACTAAATCCACCCAACATATACCCTGCTATACCTCCGTAAGAACTAGATGCTGATGCAGCAACTGCATTACCCCAAGAATAGCAATTTTGGATTGTCCCACCTGCAGTAAATACGACACCGACAACTCCACCCGTACCATAATAAGCACCTTGATCACCCGTACTAACTGATCCAGTAGTGTATGACCTTGAAAGATTGAAAACAATCTGTGATAAGGTGGCTGTTGTATGACTCATCAAATTTTTATTTAGCCCCACATCCCCTACCAATCCTCCGACGGCAAGGTTAGCAGAATAAGACCCAGAAGAACTCACGTTCGCGGTACTAAAGGAGCGGGTTAGGTTTAGGGTGCCATTATTTTGGCTACCTAAAAGACCTCCTGCAAAGAAAAACTTCTGCGTATCTCCTGAAGAGGCACCATCCGTGACTGATGCATTTTGTGTGGAGATATTTCCACTAGTCCAAACTCCATCAATAGTCGTAGTATAAGCAGAGGCGCTAAATCCGGTATTAAGGCTTGCCTGACCCACGGTTCCTGCTAAACCACCCACACGGTATTCTGTAGTATTACTTGTGGAACTTGTCACGATGTCCACATCAGAGATGCCTACATTTCGCACCTTTGCACCTTTTAGTTCAGCGAAAAATCCTAGATTTTGGATTCCCACACCCGAATTTCGAATCTTCAAGTTTTGAATCTGATTGCCTAGGCCTTCGAAGTAACCTTGGAATGATCCAGTGAAGAACGCCGCCGTATAAGTGTTTCCAGAAAGATTGATGTGGTTTCCAAGTGCTGCTCTGGTGGTACTAGTCATTGGCATATTTAGCAGACTAGATAGCGTATTATAAACTGTAAATACCTCATTGCCAATTCTTAGGCTTGGATTCGTTCCAGAAAGAACTACACGACTCTGATCTGACTGTCGAATGATGTAATCGTAAGTAGTATTAGGCGCTATAGTTGCATTACTACCACCATAATAGATGTTTAGTCCTGCAGCATTTCCCGTAGCCGTAACTACACTTTGGATGAAAATATTTCCGCCAGCTTGAAGTGTAAGCGAATTATCTGTTGTCCAATCTACATCTGCATCAATGGTAATCGATCCGGTTGTAGAAAGTGTAGCCGGTCCGGTGCCCAATGCCGTCTCAAGTTGAGCGACATTGATGTCTACGGCATTCGAGGAGGTTGAAGTTATTACTCCGTCAGAGGCAGTCCAACCATTACCAACACTAGCTCCTCCACTTTCAACAACAACAATGTCTCCCGCTCCTACAGTAATGTAGTTGAGCGTTTGGGCATTACTTACACCGGTAAGCCCTGACACCTTTACTTCCTTGGCTCCTGCTGTGTTTGCAGGAATGGTGGCAGTTAGGCTTGTAGAACTTTGATAAACAACATTCGTTGCAGACACCCCTCCAATAACGACCGAAGATGGATTATAGAAATTTTGGCCAGTAATCGTAATTGTTCCTCCACCCGTAGTCAAACTACTTGCAGGTGATATAGAAGTAATGACCGGTGCAGGATACCCATATTCACCTACTCCGGCAGCATTAATTGCCGCAACTTTAAATGTATAGGTTTTGGAAGAATTTAATCCTGCAATCGTAATTGGAGAAGTGGAACCGTTTGTTGAAATTATTCCTGAACCATCTGTTGCTGTAGCTACAGCCACGTAACCTGTCAAACCTACTGTACCTGAGCTTGGTTGGGTAAATGAAACTGATGCAGAAGTAGAAGTAGCAGTTACCTGAACAGACTGAGGTGCACTTGGCGTAAGTCCAACTACATCAAAATAATTGGATCCTATTCTCACCTCATCTAATTCGCTGAGGCCCATGCTTTCCAATTGAACCAAAAGGTGGGTCAAGTCTAAGCCAGATAAGTTTTGTGTGTGGCTTACATCCCAGGTTATGGTGGATTCATCAAAAGGTAGATTATCCGTTGGGGTAAATGCTTTTAATTTAAAGTCGGTAGCTCCAGATGAAGTGGTGGTAATTTTACCCACCATGAAATAAGACTTCCCGCTAGGATTGCCTGGAAATGTACTTGCAGAAGAAGCTGTATATCCTCCTGTAAATGCCATTTGGTTAGCAGGTCCAATATCTAAAGACATTTTATCTGCATAGGAATAACCAAAAAGAATGGCTTTAGGACCTGCATCAGCTGTAGATGATGGTACGCCTGTCGCAAAACCCATCATAGCCTGACCATCTACAGTTGGAAGAGTCGCTACTTGGTCTCGGAACAAGAAGCTTACATATAAGACTCCATCCGAATTTAAATCGATAGGGTAGGCTAATTCACGTGCATTGGAAGATGGATACCAGCTGCCATTATCAGAATTGTAAATCACTTTTCCTCGATTCGACGCTCCCACCCCAAAGCTCACGTTAGCAGGATATTGGAAGTTATCAGAGTTATCCGATACTTTAGATGAAGTGGCCACTTTATTAACTGAGCCCACCGTCGGTAATGTAGTCCAAGCACCATTTAATCCATAGCCTCCTGTAGTACCCGTTAATAGAGACCCATTTGTAAATCCAGTAAATGGCTCATAGGCAAAAAGTCCACCAATACGCACATTCACTAAAGAAGGGATTGAAGATAATTGGGTAGAGGCATTTGAATTTGAGGAATTTTTAATGGTTCCCGAGTTCAGATCAATCGAAGCAGCTAAGCTAATGCCATCCGGGTCAGCTAATCCTGCTCGAAT
>CAYPVA010000219.1:0-3084 GCA_964414045.1 uncultured Lishizhenia sp.
CTTCCCACGGACCAAGTTGATGGTGCAGGTAGTCGTTGATGCCATATTTAATCACGCTGCCATAGAGAATCATCATATGGATGATATAGATACTGAGCGTGTTTTGACCTATTTTTAGAAAGAGGTTTTCTTTTTTAATATTGAAGACGTAGGTCTCAAGACCCAGCAGTGTAGCGAGTACCACGATGACAATACCAAGTTTTTGGAGCAGCCAATCCATGCGGTAAAGGTGCAAATCTTGGAGTCCTGGTAAAGATTCTAGCGAAACCAGCATAGATTTGATTCCAAAGTAGATTGAAAATCCAAGAATAAAGGCAAGTAAAATGACCTTCCAAGACTTCACTTGTTCTTTATGACGATGAATCAAAACACCCAATGCTGCACCAAACATTGTGTATCCCATATGTGGTGTGATAGGGAAGAGTGAATAGGGGCCATGAAAAATATTTTGAATGAATGCAGGTGCTTTTGCTGGCCAATAGGTTTCGCCAAGTTGGCCAAAGAATAAATAGGATAGGAAGAGCCCTAAACCTGCAAGCACGTACAGAAGAAATAAAGGAATGAATTGAACGCTACGCCACACGCCATAGATTAAAATGATACATAGAATACCAACTGCGATGCACTGCAGCACATGGAAGGCATAATATTGTAGTAAATAACCCCAAAATAATAACTCTACCACTCTTTTGAGTCCTTTTTTAATGCGGATGTTTTTGAAGAAAGATACGCGTTCATTTCCGAGCATCAGATAGGTAAATACCAAACCTGTTACCGTGAGAAAGGTTGGAGAAGTAAAACCGCGGATAAACTTCCAGGTGACATAAGCTGGGTAGGATTCATCCGCCCATTGCAATGCCAAAGAATCATGAATGAAATGCCCTTCTAACATCAAAAGAATCGCAATTGTACGAGCCATATCGATGAAATAAAGACGGGTCTTTGGTTGGGTGCTAATGGTTGTGTTTTCCATAGTGGGGATAATCGGGCGCAAGTTACAACTAATTTTTAGCAGCTTTTGAGCGCAATTCAATAATTTCAATTCTTCTTTCTTTTGAAGCACTTGTAGCGTAAACCGAGTTTCTTTGGTCGTAGAAATTGTCACTCACCTCTTTTTTTGCTTGGTATTCCCCCATAGGCACCTCGACAAAAGAAAGTCGTGGTTGTTCCCCTTGCATATAGGCTGCAAACTTGCCGTTATCCACCTCTTCAAAATAATTTTTTATGGCGTCAATTCTTCTCTTTGTCAAATGAACGTTATAGTCTGATTTAGCCAGTGGGCTAGCAAAACCTTGCACCAAAATACTTACCTCCTTGCCTTGTTGTAATTCTGCCCATACTTGTGCGCTAAATAAAGACAAATCATCCATGCCTTTAATGACGTCATTTGAGAAAAAATCTTGTAATTCATTGCTCAGTATACGAGCAGTATTGGTATCTCTGGCTTGCTGGACGCCTTTGAGATAACTAGGAAATTGTTGTTGATATTGAACAAAGGTTTCTTCGTAGTTCAAATTGGTAGTTTCAGCCCTTGACTTTGGATCTGGACAATCGTTTTCAAAATAGAGTTCGATCGGTAATTTGACGATTTGGATGTCGCTGGAATCTTTTCGTTTATCTTTTTGCGTAGGTCTGTCAATAAAACCCGTAAAGACGTCACTACAGCAGGTCGGATGCGACACATATAGACTTCCCACGCGATTGGAACTCAAATAGGCTGTGTCGGCCTCACAGAAGAAATAAAGATCATTAGCGGGGCTGTTATAAGGTTTCCCTAAGTTAATTGGCGGGCCAAATTTCCCGTCTGTTTGTAATTGACTATAAAAGATGTCATAACCACCGTAGCCAAAATGCCACGACGATGAGAAATAAAGCCTGTTAGTGAGGGTATCAAACCAAGGGCTTAATTCATTTTCCGTACTGTTGATGCTGTTAATAGGCTGTATCGCTGAAAAACTACCATCGGCCTGCACCGAGGCGTAAAAAATATTTAAACCATCCTTGCCATCAGCTGTAGTAGCGCTAAAAAAAAGTGCTTGGCTGCCATTTATTCGACTCAAATGCGGCATGCTTTTGTAATTAGAAATAAAATTTGGAAGAACATTTGTGAGTGTGTCAAGCTCCCATGTTCCGTCTTTTTGTTGGTGTACCCATTTTATGTCGCAGGCTTGCTGTCCTTTTAATTCTTGACAAACGGCACATAAAAAAGCCGAGCTATCAGCGGTAAATGAAATATTTCCGACTGAAAATCGAGGATGTAGGTTCTTTATCACTAGTACTGAACTTGGATGGCCGGAAATGCCATCAGCTGAATAAAGTTGCAAGCTATAGGTTTTGGCAAAAACTTCTACTTGATCAGTCGCAGTTGAATCCGGCTTGAGTGCTGAAAAATAGATCCGCTTATTTAAAATAGTATGCCCAAACTCCACATCTAGGGTATTCACCGGATGCGGTTCTAATTCGACTTGTTCGTCAGCACTTTGGTTTTTCAGTTGTTTGAGCACCCATGTGCAGGCACTAACTTCTTGAGCTGCTTTTTTGTAAATTGTTGTTGTTTTGTCTTCAGAGAAATGCTGTTTGACTTCTTTGAGCTGTGCTAATGCTTCTTTGTAGATGCCCTGTTGTTTGAGCATTAATGCATATCTCAGCTGCGCCTCTTCAAATTGTAAACCTTCGGGATCAAATTCGTAAACTTTCAAATAGAATTTTGCTGCACTTTTGTAATCTTTTGCCGCTTGATTAGTTTGGGCGAGTTTCCACAATAAGTCTATTGAGGTAGGTGCCAATTCAAGTGCGCGTTGATAGTAGTCAAGCGCTTCTAAATAATCTTGCTGTTCTACTTGTTGATCCGCATGCGCGATATATTTGGCAATTTGTTTTTGTCCAAATATAGTTTGGCTGCAGCATAGCAAGGCGAGGACTAGATAAAATCTGGACATAAGCGATACTGCTTTTGAGGTGGTTTGAAACGGATAAAAACGTAGCGGAAGCTCAATTCAAAAGCTCCTCGACTGCGGCTAGCCGGAACTAATGAGCTGTAATTGAAATCATAAGAAACCCCGGCAAATAATGGGCCGCGCTGAA
>CAYPVA010000220.1:0-3083 GCA_964414045.1 uncultured Lishizhenia sp.
GGTGCTGGTGCTTGCGTACTTTCTGCAAATGAGACCAACGAAAGCGGAATTTTGGCGCACGCCACCCAAACATTTACCAAAGACGAAGCTTATTTTCTCAATAACGGCCCTTCACTCAATTCCAAGCATCACATCCACGAAAAATACATCAAGATGCAGGGGCGTAAAATTTATGAATTTGCGCTCACAAAAGTGCCTCAAGCCATGAAAACAGCATTGGATAAAAGTGGAGTGGGTATTGAGGATGTTAAAAAGATTTTTATTCATCAGGCCAATGAAAAAATGGACGAAGCCATTATAGATCGCTTTTACCGTTTGTATCGCGCCCAGCGCCCAGACGGGATTATGCCAATGAACATTCAGTTCAATGGTAATAGTTCGGTGGCTACAGTGCCCACTTTGTTAGATGCGGTTATCAGAGGTGAATACCCTGAACACAAGCTTCATAAGGGTGATGTCATCATCTTGGCATCTGTAGGTGCAGGAATGAATATCAATGCGGTAGTCTATCGTTGGTAGTGTAACCTTAAAATTTAGACTCTTTCATCTTGGATTGTTCGTGTTTTTTCAGAATGATTCCGTTTGCTGAAACTTCAAAGGTATCTGTTACGGTAAACTCCCAGCTGATGCTTTCTCTGAGGTAAACACCGCTCACGCCATAACTAACGACAATTTTTGTTTTTCCGAATACCTCAATATTGATGTAGTCAAAAGTAGTTTGAGAAGTGGCCCCGTCTACGATTTCTGAACAAGGTCCTTGAAGTTCTTTGAGTACTTTTTGATCATCCTGGAACATGTTGCGTAAAAAACTTAAATGACGGTCGCTGCATTGGTAACCTAAATTGAGCGCAGATAAAATATCGCAGTTGAGGTATTGTGCATTATCATCTTCATAATTACATCCGTTCCCGACCGAACTTGCGACATATCCTAAAGCGGCGCGCTCATAAATAGACATCGTCTTGATGTATTCATGATTGAGCACGATATCAAAAGTTTTAGCATCTCTCCACATAAATTTAGTTTTACCAGAATGTGGCGCGTTGAAATCTTCGGGTTGGATTTTGATGCGTTCAAGCGGCTGAGAAAGTTTGGGTTTCTCGATGGTTTGCGCATCTTGTTGGGTAGTTTGCACTGCTTTTTTGGTCGTCTGATTCGTTTTTAATTCTTTCGGATCAGTGCTACAGCTTGCCACTAACAAAAGGATAAAAGGGAGTAGGTATTTCATTTGGTGAAATTAATGAACTTTTTACTCCATTTTAGTATTTTTTTTCGTTCTTTAAATATTGTGTTAAACATTTGATTATCTGAATTGTTAGAGATAAACTAACCACTAAAACCTTTGAGTATGAAACAACTAGCATTCCTTGCATTTTTTGCTTTTCAACTTTCTTCATCTGCTCAAGCCCAAGTTTTGTATGGCTTACTTCGAACGTCTAATCCAGCCGGGGTTAAATTAGGTACACTTGACCTCCTGAATGGAAGTTTTACCGCATTAGGCAATAATGCCATTACTTCTAACGTAAATATTACCGGAGCAGCCCTCGATTTGGCGACAAACAACTACTATTTTCTGACACAAGGTGGTACCAATGGAATTGTCATGAGCGTTGGTCTTGATGACGGGGAAGTAAATAACCAAGCACCTCTTTTTAATCCTATTGCTTCGAGTTCTTTCAATAATTTTCGATTCAATAATTCAGATTCTACTTTATATGGTTTGGCGGGGCGTTACATTCCAGGCGCAGGGCCGGGGCAAGGTACGGGTGAACTTTATTTCTCTTCCATGAACCCAGCGACAGGAGAAATCACGCAAATTTCGCCACAATCTATCCTCGATTCTTATTCGCTTTCTGGTAGTGCCATTGACCCGCATCAAATGGTTTATTACTTCTCGAAAGGGTCTCAGTTTTACGGCATTGATATGTATAACGGCCAAGTTTATTCTTCCCACACATTGAGTTTTCCTGAGGGTGGTGTAAATTTTGCTAATTATACCTACAACTGTGCAGATACCACTATATACGGTATTATAAGTGCTTCAAATACGCCTCCATTTACTTGTTATTTAGGAAAGGTAAATTCGGCAACAGGAGAGGTTACTCGTGTTTCTCAGACGCCACTTCCTTACAACACCTTTTCGGTGAATGCCAGCTCTACAATTGATCCTTTAACCGGAACTTATTATTGCGTGAGTCAACAGAGCGGAGGAGGAAATGCTGTTGTTGGGATATCTGTAACATCGGGCGCTGTAGTTAGTGTGCATCCGCTAACAACAGCTACCTCTGGGTCGGCGTATTTTGACTTAATACGTCATCCGTCAGACTGTTTGGGTGCTGCAGCCTACCGTCCAAACACGAATGGTGGTGGCGGTTCGGCGGGTATTGAAAATTTCAATTCAAATGGAAGTAAAGTTTATCCGAATCCATTCACAGACCTTTTGACGATTGAAGCCAGTGCTCCAATGAACGAATTAATCATGACTGATCTTCAAGGAAAAGTAATTTTTGAAATATTCCCACTTCAAAAACAAATTAACCTCGATTTGATGATGCTTCCTAGCGGAATTTACATGCTCGAAATCCAAACAGCGAATGGCATTGAATTAATGAAAGTTGTGAAGTAAAAAGCTACAAGTGGTTAATTTTGCTTAATTTGCTGATTCAATTTCAAGCTTCATGACACGTTTCTTTTACCATTTTCTTGCCATCAGCGCACTATTGCTTTTAACCAACTGCAGAAAAATTGAAGCCCCTAACGCTGAGGCTGCCAAAATTTTTGGCCAATGGACCTACAAGTATAATACAGGCGGTTTTTCAGGAGCAGGAGGCAGTACGCGCTTTGCGGAAGGCAGCACGGTAGCGTTTACCCAAAATGGTCATTTTAATGTCTATGAGGGTTCTAGTGCGGTGAGTTCAGTGAAGTTTAAGATAGAAATGAAAGAAAACATCTATTCACTTGACCTTAGCCCGGCTTTGGTTTATACGAACGGAGACTACGAAGTTTACCAAGTATTAGGAAACGAGCTATTTATCGCAGATAATTATTACGACGGCTATACTTATTGTTTTGAGAAGATGTAG
>CAYPVA010000221.1:0-3082 GCA_964414045.1 uncultured Lishizhenia sp.
TCACTCGATCCAGCTATGATGCTGGATTGGGCGAAGCTTGAGAAGCTTAAAAGACTAAAAAACAGTAGCAAATACCTCATCCTCGTAAAGTTAGAGAAATAATTCGAGTGATTTCTGAATTAAAGCGTTCGAGCGAGAAGTGTTCATTTGCTCTCTTTCTGGCATTGAGACTCATTTGCTGAACTTGAGGGGCATCATTCAGGAAGGGGCGGATTATTTCAGCAGCTACTTTAGGCTTGTTGATAGGAATGAAAAATCCAGTTTCTCCTTCTTGTACCATATCTAACGCACCTCCTTGACGGGTTGCAATCACTGGTTTTCCTGCAGCCATTGCCTCTAAAACGACGGTGGGAAGCGGGTCAGGTAGAATCGAAGGGAGCAACATCACGTGGATTTGATTGAAAAAATCCCGGTTATCAGCTACATAACCTAGGTTATGTACTTCTACGTTCAGTTTATTGCGAATGGTTTCGTTTTCTTCTATTAGATATTCATAACCCGGATAAGGATCACCTGCCATGACATAGTTAAAGGATGGCCCTAGTTCTTTCGCGATTTCTAAAAAATAAGGTTGCCCTTTCCAGTGGTTTACGCGCCCGATCATTCCAATGCAAATTTTACTAATGGGAGATTTCACTGACGCATAGTGTTCAGTATCTACCCCATTAAAAAGCTGAATTATCTTTTCAGGTTTGTTGACTAAAGACTTCCAATGATCCTCTGCAGCTCTCGAAACGGCAATTTGCAAGGTAGAAACTCGATCCATTAATGCCACCTGTAGTTGCCGAAGTGGCCATGGTGGAGTCATGATTTCATGAATATGCCAAATATGTTTAGTCTTTGTTCTCGCACAGGTGAGTGCTCCGATCAAAACCGCCGTCCCATTGGAATAAACGAGATCTACTTTTTCAGACTGAATGAGGGTTTGTAACTTTTGGAATGCTTTATAAAGGAAAAATAGTCGATTTATTACCCCGAAAAGATTCATATAACGCCTACGCAAAATCCCTAATTTGAACAGATGAAGATCCGCTCCTGCCGCTCTAATTTCTTCTGCTAAAGGTCCTTCGTCGGATAGAACCACGATGGCGCGATCTCCTTGTCGAACCGTATTTTGAACGATTTGAAGGAAAATACGGCTGGCACCATATAAATCAGACGAGCTATGTAAAAAGAGAATGGATTTCAATTAGTCAATCTTTATCCCTCAAAAATACACAATTCAGCCCATTCCTCTTTACATTTGCATATGCTGAAACAGATCTTTTTCTGCCTCATATCGTTTCCATTTTTTGCCCAAACCATTCCTGTAGGGATGACTGATTTGGCAGAAGAACGCTTGCGAAATCAGCAATTGATTTCAGGGGCTCAGTATTCGTTTACTATTCGGCCTATTGCTGATTCGGTCGAACACCGTATTTTACCCCTCAGTCTGCAAACCAGTTTTAATTCTTTCGCCCCGATGGGCTATAATGATGGGGGGATGGTTTCGGCCAGAGGCTTACAGACCCTCTATACGGGTGGAGTATTCTTGAAATACAAAGCCTTATCCTTACAATTGAAGCCTGAAATTTTATGGGCAGAAAATACGAATTTTTCGACATTCAGTTTATCGCAGTCTGATCCAGCAAGGCGGGCGATGGTGTATTATTTGACAACGGCAGATATCCCCGAACGCTTTGGCATAGATCCTATTACGAAACTATATCCAGGCCAAAGTTCCCTCCGGATTTCTTCTAAATCCGTTTCATTCGGTATTTCGACCGAGAACCTTTGGTGGGGTCCTGGATTTCGCAATAGTTTGTTAATGACAAATAATGCGCCTGGATTCTTACATACCACTTTCAATAGTGTCAAGCCATTAAAGACATTTCTGGGAAAATTTGAATTTCAATGGATCGCAGGAAAGTTAACCGGATCAGGGTTAGAGCCTACAACTGCGGAAGTGAGTGTGGGCGGAGTAAATTATTTTTGGCCAAAACCTCGTGACTGGCGCTACTTAACCGGTATTACATTTAATTATCAGCCTAAATGGGTGCCAGGATTATTCCTTGGATTTTCCCGTGTTTTCCAATTGTATTCGAAGGACATGGGGAGTGGTTTAACAGATTATTTCCCCATTATAATCCCGTTCGAAAAGAAGTCAACTTTATTAGAAGATGATAAAAAGCGAGATCAATTAGCTTCAGTATCTGTACGTTGGGTTTTTCCTACCGCGCAGTTAGAAATCTACGGGGAAAGTGGATGGAATGATTACTTTATCAATGTGTGGGATTTCCTTGTATCGCCCGATCATTCTTATGCTTCGACTGTAGGGATGAGAAAATTATTTAAACGACCCGATGGAGCTTATATTCGAGTGGCTGTGGAAAGCACCTCGCTGGATATGTCTTCAGATCGAATTTTGCGGAATGAGGGATCTTGGTATCGCCATTGGATTGTACGTTCAGGCTATACACAACAAGGCCAGGTGATTGGAGCTGGCATTGGTCCAGGAGGAAGTTCTCAGGTGATTGATGTCGCCGCAATTAATTCCAAAAGAGCAGTAGGATTTATCTTCGAACGTTATGCACATAACTTGGATTTCGTATATGATGGACTTTCGAATTATGACCAAAAATGGATCGATTTAATCCTTAGTGGATATTATCAAACACGATATAAGGATTTTGGCTTAAATGCTTCCTTGTCAACCGCTTGGATTCGAAATTACCAATGGGAGTTAGATAATCACCAATTTAATATGCAAGCTAAATTATCACTTACTCGATATTTTTAGCTGTCAGGACACCAATTCGTTTATTTATCGGTAGATTTAGTTCGTTAATTATAAGTCTACATGAAAAATATTCTTATCGTATTGTTAATCAGCGCCTTAAGTTCTTTTTCTGGAACGTCTACAAAGCTTATTTTAGTTAAATCTGATCCCTCTGGGGCAGAAGTTTTATTAAATGGTTACAATGTAGGGAAGACTCCGGTTGAAATTAAGATAGATGACAAGAAATACAATTTTCTTTCGATCTCTTTGTCTGGTTACAAACGCCAGCGTGTCGAATTGAAAGGAATTGATAAAGAAGTTGAG
>CAYPVA010000222.1:0-3072 GCA_964414045.1 uncultured Lishizhenia sp.
GCTGATCAAGCGAACGATAGTTTTTCAGGATTGATTTAAAGTCTGTGAGTGCGTCGTAGTTTTTGGTATAACGCAAATTTGTTTCTGGCTGATTTTCAGCATTCCAGTAATACGGACGCACGATACTTTTCTTTTGGAATTTGCGATTTGTTTGATCCATATGGAGGCCAACGAATGTATATTTTGAACTAAGAACGCCAAATAGGTTGTCGAAAAACTGTATGGGTTGTTTAAAGAACAAGCAAAGTAGGGGACTCAAAATGAAAAAAACCAGGCTCAAGAGTAGGTCAAATACGCGCTTGATTCTTTTGTTAGTGGCTTGTTCAAGTGCGTCAAAGTGCAGGGTGTAGTAATCGCCGGCAGTGTCGATAGAATTGCTGCCAATAAGGTAACTAGTGTCTGGTTGGGCAATTTTGTATTCTAACTTAGCGGCAGAGGTTGAAACCATAATTTCAATGATATGCCTACTGCTGAGGTCTTTGGCCGAAAAAATAAGTTCGTTCAAACGATGTATCTCGAGCATCTCATCGAGTTGATGGGTATTTAATTTAGCGGCTGCATCATGATCGTTGACTTCAATGTGGTGGATGCTTTCAATGTGAGGATACGTTTGCTCTAAGAGTGCTTTGATGCGCTCAAATTCTGCGTTCGCCGCTAAAATGCCAAAGCGTTTTTTAGGAAACTGGCTGAAATCTATTTTTCCTTTTCTAAACAGCATAAAGATTGCCCTGCTACAATAAAAAATACTGATAAACGAAACGGCGCCCAGTAAGATAAACAATCTTGAAAATTGCCATTCTTTGGGCAAAAGTGCATACAACGCGAGTATCGCAAGTGTCGCAAAAAAAGTACTTTTCCATATCCGTTTGATCGGGGTGCCCTTATCGTAGAGCCCGAGTAGCCAGGCGCTGAATATCCAACAGCCTAAATAGCCCGGAACCAACCACTGTATGAGCCAATCGGGAAATTCGATTTGTTTGACCTTCCATTGGTCGGCTAACCAAATCAATAGCAGCAAATTGCTGATGAAGTCAAAGGCTTGCGCGGCACTTTTGCTCACAATTCTTTTCAGTAGAGACAATGAAGCCCTGAGATAAATGGCCAAATGAATGGTGATCGAGAAAAGTTTGGCATAACGCTTTGAAAAGTGTTTCTGCGCAAAAATGATCATGGCATTATAGAAAACAAAGACATAATTCAAAGAACCTTTTTTAGTGCTTTCGCCCTTGTAATGAATGATTTTGGTGTCGGCAAAATAAACCACCTTGTAACCGCCAAGTTGGATTCTATAAGACAAGTCGATGTCTTCGCCGTACATGAAAAATGCTTCGTCAAGCAGCCCAACTTTTTGAAGTGCCTCGGCACGCATAAACATAAAGGCGCCGCACAAAACATCCACCTCATGGTTCTGCAATTCATCTAAATAACCTAGGCTGTATCTATTGAAAAATTTCGATTTCGGGAAGAGTTTAGAGAGTCCGAAAATCTTGTAGAAGGAAACCGCTGGTGTTGGCAGTCCTCTTTTTGATTCGGGTAAGAAGCGCCCTCTGCCATCTAGCATGCGCACACCAAGCGCACCAGCTTCAGGGTGCTGATCCATGTAACGCAAACAACTCTCAAAGGTATCCTCTTGTACTACGGTATCGGGGTTGAGTAACAATACATAGCGTCCTTTACTCACTTCGATTGCTTGGTTATTGGCTTTGGAAAAACCGACATTCACCGTATTGGCAATGAGCTGAACTTGCGGAAATTTTTGTTGTAGCATTTCCTGAGAGCCATCGACACTGTTGTTGTCAACGACAAAAACTTCTGCAGGTATTGATTTTAAAGCGGCAAAAACACTATTGAGGCATTGTTCCAAAAAATTGGACACGTTGTAATTGACAATTACAATACTCAGCTCTAGTGTTTTTTCAGGTGTCATTTGTAGGCGATACAAGAAATTTCAATATTGACATCTAGGGGCAAACGGCTCACTTGTACAGTTTCTCGGGCCGGAGCAACACCTGTGAAAAAATCAGCATATACGGTATTCATGGCCTGAAATTCTTCCAAATTCTTCATGAAAATGCTTGCCTTGACGACATGCTCTTTTGTAAAACCGGCTTCTTGAAGCAGTGCTTCAATGTTTAGCAAGACGCGTTGCGTAGCGGCTTCAATTGTATTTGTTTCTAGTTGACCCGTATGTGGATTCAATGGAATTTGTCCGCTGACATAAAGGTGTCTGTCGATCAGGATTGCCTGACTGTATGGGCCAACGGGCGCAGGTGCATTGGGTATTTGAATGGCTTTTTTCAAGGACGACATTTAAAGACAAGGTTTTACTACTTTTGCAAAGTAACAAAAAACAAGCTAGGTGAGGGTTCTTTTAATCGATTTTTATGACTCATTTACCTTCAATCTTGCCCACTATTTAGAGGCACTTGAAGTTGAACTGCTTACTAAGCGTTACGACCAAATTAGTGCATCCGATTTTTCTCAAATCAATGCGATCATTCTTTCTCCAGGCCCAGGTTTACCACATGAAAAGGAGGGCTTAGCAGAAATTTTAGATAATTACGTTGGTAAAATTCCAATTTTAGGAGTTTGCTTGGGCATGCAAGCGCTGGTTACACACCTTGGTGGTACCCTTCAAAATCAAAAAAAAGTCAAACACGGAGTATCCGAATCAATTGATGTTCAGGGAAAATCTATTCTATTTAAAGATTTACCAATTCAAATTGAAGTAGGCTTATACCATTCATGGCAAGTTTGCTGCCCTCAAACATGGATCACCGCCTCCTCCAAAAATGGGATTCCGATGGCTATTGAATTGCCCGAACATAAGGTTTATGGCGTACAATTTCATCCAGAATCTATCATGACGCCCAATGGCATGGCAATCCTACAGAATTTTCTGCATATTTGTACGGATGAAGCTCTTGTTTAAATTGTTGTTTTTCTTACTGCTGTGTCAAAATGCATTGGCACAAAGTTGTACTGGTTATTGGATCACAATTGATGACCACACAGGTTTGAAAAAATCAATTGTAGAGCTCTACAAAAAAGATGGGGTATTATACGGAAAGG
>CAYPVA010000223.1:0-3068 GCA_964414045.1 uncultured Lishizhenia sp.
ACTTCACACTGCTTTTGTTTGTCGTTCTTTTTGCGTGTCAATCTGAGCAGCAGCAAAATATTATTGCTGCACCAAATGCTTGTCAATACAGCCAATACCTAAAAATATGGCCCAGTAAAACCGGTTTTGACATCGCTATTCAAAATCCCGATCGCCCTAGGCTCGTACAAACTTTACACATTGACAAACCTTATGAGCGCATTGCTGTCTTGAGTACTACTCATGTAGGGATGCTAACCGCCTTGCAACAACATCAAAGTTTGTGCGCGATTCCAGATCAGAAATTTTTATTTGATCACATCCTCAAAAAGAGGATCCATGAAAAAAAACTGACAGATTTGAGAATGGAATCCGCCATGATTTCTCCAGAAAAAATACTTCAAAGTAAGGCCCAGGTTGTTGTCTATAGTGGATTTGGTTTCGAAGACCAGCATCTCAAACGACTCAAATCAACAGGTATTTTGCGCATTGCCAATTTTGATTGGAGGGAGCAGACGCCTTTGGCAAGGGCAGAGTGGATCCTACTCTTCGGTGCGCTTACCGGGAGGTTCAAAGAAGCACAACTCCTGCACCAACAAGTTGTGCGCCATTACAATCAACTGAAATTAAAGGCCTTCAAAAACAATCGTTCCAATCAATTGCCTATTGCCATCAGCGGCAATTTATATGGCGATCAATGGATCGCACCAGCTGGGGAAAGTTTTGAAGCGAATTTGTATAAAGATGCAGGCATTGCCTATATTTTCTCAAAAGAGCCAGGAAACGGTAGTTGTTTCAAAAGTTTAGCAACCGTACTTCAGAAAGCGCAAACAATTAATCTTTGGCTGAATCCGTGTCAGGCCTCCAAAAAAGCGCTGCTCCAATTCAATCCCAAGGCCCGAATGTATCCATTTTTCAATAAGCCAATTTACTGTTATACGGCTACTAGCACCAATAAATATTGGGAGCAAGCCGTTGTTCGTCCGGATTGGGTCTTGTCTGATTACCTTCAAATCGCTCAAAATCGTCCAAAAAAGATGCATTTTTATACTTTGTTAAAATAATGCACACTTCCACAGCTAAAATATTTTTGACTTTGCTTTGCCTTTTGGTACTGAGCTATTTGTATTTATTTGTTTTTCAAAATCAGTGGCAAGCTAATCATTCATTGATATTTTGGGAATTTCATGTGCCGCGTTTTTGCAGTGCGCTGTTGGCCGGATCTGGTTTAGCCTTGAGCGGCTTACTCATGCAAAATGTGTTTCAAAACCCAATGGCGGGCCCATATGTGCTTGGTGTCAATTCAGGTGCAAGTTTATTGATCGCCATTGTGATTCTGGGTGCTAGCCCTTGGCTCATGAATCAGTTGAGTTATGTTGGTGCGGCCATGATAGGTGCTTTTTTAGCCGCAGGCCTCATGTTTGTTATTTCTACAAGGGTGCGCAATGTGCAATCCTTGTTGGTGATAGGCCTTATGTTTGCGAGTTTTACTGGGGCCATTGAATCAGTGCTGCAAACTTTTGCTGCGCCTGAACAAGTCAAGCAATTATTTATTTGGAACATGGGATCTTTGCAGCAGCTCACTGCTGCGCAGGCACCCTGGCTTGCGGCCTTGATAGGTATTGGTATCTTCGGTAGCCTTTTGTTAGTGAAAGCACTCAATGCATTGGTCATTGGTGAAGCTCAAGCGCGCCAATTAGGTATTCAAGTTCGTTTGGTTCGTTTTTTCATTCTACTCCTAACAGCGTTGTTAGCAGGTAGCATTACTGCTTATTGTGGTCCAATTGCATTTGTGGGTTTGGCCGTGCCTAATTTGGCCCGAGCCATTCTCAAAACCCAAGACCATCTGCCGCTCATATTATTTACCGTTTTAATGGGCGCGCTCTTTTTACTCGTTGTCGATACCGTGATTCTTTTTCTAGATCCTTGGGTCAGTTTGCCTGTAAATGTCCTCACGGCTGTGCTTGGCGCGCCATATGTTGCTTATTTAATGCTGCGTCGCCAATGATCAGGTTTAAAAATGTACAGGTTGGGTACGCGCAAGTACTACTTGAGATAGAAGATTTAGCATTAGAAGCTGGGCGCGTGTATGCGCTCATTGGTAGAAATGGTTCTGGGAAGTCGACACTTTTGAAAACCATCATTGGTCAATTGCCTTTGCTCAACGGACAGCTCTATATAGGGGAGCATGCACTCAGTACGCTTGTCAAAAATCATGAGCAACGAGCCAAGCTTATTGCTTATGTAGCCAGTATGTTTGATGGGGTAGATGCACTGACCTTACAAGCGTATGTTGCCTTAGGGCGCTTGCCTTATTTGGGTGCCTTAGGCCGTTTACAGCCAGAGGACCAGCAAAAAATTGAAGAAATTTTAGCGCGCTTGGACCTCACTAAATTGGCTGCAAAGCCCACTGTGCAGCTCAGCGATGGCGAAAGACAATTAGGAAGCTTGGCTCGTGCAATGGTCCAAGATACGCCAATCATGGTGCTCGATGAGCCTGCCTCTTTTTTAGATTATTTCAATCGTGAATTACTCCTTGAACAGCTGCAAATTTGGGTTCAGGGTGGTCAGAACAGAACGGCTATATTTTCTAGCCACGACATCGACTTATGTCTTGAAAAGCAAATACCGCTCTTGATTTTGAGCAATAAGGAATTGGTGTTACTCGAAAATGCAAGCAAAGATCGCGTGATGGAACTGCTTAGATAGTCATGATGTCTTTTTCCTTGAGCTCTACCAATTCGTCTACTTTTTTGATATAGCTGTTGGTAATCTTTTGCACTTCTTCTTCCGCCACTTTTACCAGGTCTTCTGACAAACCATCATTTTTGAGGTCTTTGATCATGTCAAGTGCATCTTTGCGGTTGTTTCTTACGCCAACTTTTGCTTGTTCAGCTTCAGCTTTTGCTTTTTTGACGAGATCACGACGGCGCTCCTCTGTAAGGGGTGGTACTGAAATAATGAGTTGTTCCCCGTTGTTTTGTGGGTTGAGTCCCAAATTGGCGTTGAGGATACCGCGTGCGATATCGTTCAATAAAGGCTTTTCCCAAGGTTGAACGATGATAGTGCGTGCGTCAGTAGTGTTGACA
>CAYPVA010000224.1:0-3043 GCA_964414045.1 uncultured Lishizhenia sp.
ATAAATCAACAAACCGGCAGCCGCGGAAGATGTTCCGGTAATGGGTGCAAAAACGTTACTTGCGGTAAGTGCCACACGCGGTGGCAGAAAACCAAGAGTAGAGGAACTAACATCCAGCTTCGCAGAAGCATTGGGCGTGGTGGTGCCGATGCCGGTTTGGGCTTTAGTAAAAAAGCTCAGACACAAAAGAACAAGAAGTGTGAGAAATCTACAGCCCATATTTATGTTTTGTTGCATTGAAATTTTGAATCACCTCGTCAAAACTTAGCGCCCGGTTATAAACAAACGCTGAACCAATATTGCCAATAAATCCACCAACACTAGGCCGAGCGTCACCAATCCAAAAGCGATTAGCTGTGTAATTTGTACGAGCACTATTAGTAAGAAGGCTTCCATCTAAGGCGCCGTTCAAGTATAATTGTAGATTCCCGTTACTAATCGTGAAACCTACCATATACCAATTGTTGACTGTTATCGCTGTCGTCCCAAAAGTGTTGAATCGATTTGTAGTATATAAATTTTGGTATAAAGTACTTCCAGAGTTATAAAATGCAAAGTGAAAATCATTGTATCCGCCAGTACCCGCCATGTCTTGGAACCATTTAGACATGAAGATATTCCAACCCACATTAAGGGTAGTAGGCCTTACCCACATAAATGCGCTGATATCCCCAGAAGCTGGAAAATTAGTTGGGTTTGAACCAAAATCTATATAGTCACCGGTGCCATCAAAAGTAAAATACCCTTGATTTGTCGTGGAGAACGTAACATTTCCACCAATCGTTCCAGTTAAATTTCCCTTTAAATCTATTAATGTCGAACCTGTTCTTGGAAATGAATACATGTTGCTAGGATCCATATTAAATACCAATCCAGTAGGAACTACCTCCTCCGTACTTAACTCTTCCATATCTTGGTACCATACACTTCCTGCTGTTTCAGAAGGTTTTTGCCAAAACAAATACAATTCGTCTCCCACTGCGTTTTCCATAAAACGTACCCGGAGGTTGTATTTTTTCCCAGCAATTAAAGAAATACTCCCCGTATGCGTTCCTCTAGGCGATGCCCCATGTCCCCCATAATGATTAGTCACATTTGTCCCATTGATAAAGAGGTCTACCGCATCATCCCCTTCAAGGGTAAACTTGTAGGATCCTGTTTGTTTGGGGATAAAATAGCCTGTGATAATTAGACCATATAATTCCCCATTAAATCCTGAATATGGAGTAGCATTACCAATGGCGCTCGTGAATTGAGTAGAAGAGTTAAAATTAATCAGATTAGAAGCCGATGAATTTGTACTATTGATAGTACCATTATTAGTGGGAATGGAGACCACATTTTGACTTCTAAAGGTTCCATAGGTGCTATAAAAAGCATCCATATCGCTTTCAGTTAAGGGAAAAGCTAAGCTGTTACTTAAGCTATATAAACGATAATAGAGTTTGCCGTTCCCCTTACCGCGATTCGATTCATAGGCAGGATAATAGGTGGACATTATTTGGCCCACCGCGGATATAGAAATCAATAAAAACAATAAGACCTTTTTCATTAATTACTCATTTCACCGGAAACGATATAGACTCCGCCTACATATAAAACAGTGGTTATTGCATACTGACCAGCTGTTTTAGTAAAGCTGTTCCTATTATTAAATGTACCACTAAAAGTTACTTGGCCCGTAGAAGCCTGCAATACCATGCAATTAAATCCTTCTGGCAATGTTCCCGCTGTAGGAAGTGTGAGTGTTAATGCAGACGTACAACGCAAAACCATCCCATTGTCAGCTAATGCAAGTGTTCGACTCGATGCCTCTGTACTCACATTAGAAACAAAGCCGCTGATCTTAGAAGTGACCGCATTCCCTCCGGTTAAATTTCCTGTAAGTGACGTATTTCCGGAGTTGTCAATCGTTAGTCTAGGTAAATTATTAGTGCCTAAAACTAAAGATCCGCTGGCATTTTGATTCATCATAGTAAATGAGGTACTGGAGGCATTCGGATAGCCAAAATACCCAAACCTCGTCGAACTTCCCTGAGGAAACAATTCCATATACGTATGATCCGTACCCTCTAATCTGAACGTAGCCGCATTCGATTTGATGTGTAGTTTCACTGCAGGAGTAGTAGTACCTATCCCCGTTTGCGCCAACGCACCAAAAGATATCAATAAGAAGAAGACTAGTTTTTTCATATTATCGAATCCAAATTTGATGATGCGTGTTGTAAGCACTGCTATTATTAAAATCGTCCATTTCCCATCTATATGCATATCCATAAATTCCCCAGTGATAGGCGCCATTATACCAAAATGGAAATTCCGTCATTGCATTATTCCCTTGGTTGGAAAAGAAGCTGATCGAATTTGCAGGCAAAAACGCATTATGCCCTGTTAACGCTGTAAAACCGGATTGAATGCCAGATGCACTTCCTGTCCCAGTTTTGAAGTAACTAATGGTTCCACTGTGACTTGTTTTAAAATGCATGATTCTAGCATTTGCATTCGTTTTTCCATAAAATCTTAATTCCGAAAACGCAAAACTATTTAAATACGTATTAGAAGTGTGTCCCCAGGTTGTTGATGAAGCAGATTCATCCGTACCTAAAGTTGTTGATCCTAAAAGAGGGAGTGAATTTGATTTGACCACTAATGGATTATTGGTGCCGCCTGCATGCAAGTAATTTAATACTAATGTCCAGCCACCGCCATCTGTAGTCATGTCACAATAACAAGTCGTATTAGGCTGTGCCCCTGCTAATCCATCAGGATCAATGGTATAGGTACCGGAAGCTGATCCTGGAAAAGCGGCCAAAATTTCTTTACATGACCTAAAGGTATTTTCTCGAAACAATATTCCTAATCGCATGGATTGATAACTTGAGTAGGTTATTGGCGAAACTCGCACATATCTTGCCAGCATGACATTGGGAAAGTTGTTGTACACCTTTGTGGTTTGATCTGAATTCAAGGTCAGGCCCGCACTTGCAGTTGCCCAAGTCGCATTATCTGTACTCGTTTCCACTTTAGCGCTGGTTACCCACTG